>NZ_JAKEVN010000075.1:0-21207 GCF_022398505.1 Pseudoalteromonas sp. Isolate3
ATGCAAATGAGAATAATTGGTTAACCTTGGCAAATACTTATTTTAAAATTGTTAGTTAAAAATTAGGATTAAAGGATGAAAAAAGCATTAATTACTGGTGTTACTGGTCAAGACGGATCATATTTAGCAGAGTTTTTGTTAGAAAAAGGCTACGAAGTTCATGGAATTAAGCGCCGAGCATCGAGCTTTAATACCGAGCGTGTTGATCATATTTATCAAGATATTCATGAAGAAAATCCTAAGTTCTTTTTGCACTATGGTGATTTAACAGACACATCAAACCTCACTCGTATTTTAAAAGAAGTTCAGCCAGATGAGGTATATAACTTAGGTGCACAAAGCCACGTAGCTGTATCGTTTGAAGCCCCTGAATATACTGCCGATGTAGATGCAATCGGTACCTTACGCTTACTAGAGGCTATCCGTTTTTTAGGTTTAGAAAAGAAGACTAAGTTTTATCAAGCGTCAACCTCTGAGCTTTACGGTGAAGTACAAGAGACACCTCAAAAAGAGACAACGCCTTTTCACCCACGCTCTCCTTATGCGGTTGCAAAAATGTATGCTTATTGGATTACAGTAAACTACCGTGAGTCATACGGTATGTATGCATGTAATGGTATTTTATTCAACCATGAATCCCCTCGCCGAGGTGAAACTTTTGTAACACGTAAGATTACTCGTGGTTTAGCTAATATTTCACAAGGATTAGAAAAGTGCTTATACCTAGGTAATATGGATGCACTCCGTGACTGGGGTCATGCTAAAGATTACGTGCGTATGCAGTGGATGATGCTACAACAAGAAACTCCTGAAGACTTCGTTATTGCA
Organism: Pseudoalteromonas sp. Isolate3; assembly: GCF_022398505.1. NCBI lineage: Bacteria > Pseudomonadati > Pseudomonadota > Gammaproteobacteria > Alteromonadales > Pseudoalteromonadaceae > Pseudoalteromonas > Pseudoalteromonas sp. Isolate3. Next base: position 829 of record NZ_JAKEVN010000075.1, read on the forward strand.
ACCGGTAAGCAAATTTCTGTACGAGAGTTTGTTTCACTTTCGGCTAAAGAGCTAGGTATTACTTTAGAGTTTACTGGTGAAGGGGTTGACGAAATCGCTACAGTAGCTGCTATTGAGGGCGATATTGCTGAAGCGCTTAGCGTAGGCGATGTTATTGTTCGCGTAGATCCTCGTTACTTCCGCCCAGCTGAGGTGGAAACGCTACTTGGCGATCCTACTAAAGCGAAACAAAAGTTAGGTTGGGAACCTGAAATTACTGTAGAAGAAATGTGCGCTGAAATGGTACAAAGTGACTTAGCTAAAGCTAAGCAACATGCAATTTTAAAATCGCATGGCTATGATATTAGTGTTTCTGTAGAGTAACTACAGGGCTCGTAGTTTGAATTTTTAACCCAGCGCAAAGCTGGGTTTTATTATGGAAAGAACGATGCAAGCTAAGAATGTTTTTGTTGCTGGTCATAAAGGAATGGTTGGCAGTGCTATTGTTAGACAATTACAAGAGCAATCTGGAGTGAATGTTATTACTCGATCTCGCTCAGAATTAAACCTTTTGGATCAGAACGCGGTTGCTAATTTTTTTGAATCGAACGATATTGCACAAGTGTATTTAGCAGCGGCTAAAGTGGGGGGGATTATTGCGAATAATACTTACCCAGCTGAGTTTATATATGAGAACTTGATGATTCAAAATAATATCATTCATAGTGCCCATTTAGCTGGGGTAAATGACTTACTATTTTTAGGTTCATCATGCATATACCCTAAATTAGCTGAGCAACCAATGCAAGAAAGTGCGTTGTTAACAGGTACGTTAGAGCCAACTAATGAACCTTACGCAATTGCTAAAATTGCCGGGATTAAAATGTGTGAATCATATAACCGTCAATATGGGCGAAATTATCGCTCAGTTATGCCAACTAATTTATATGGTGAAAATGATAATTTTCATCCAGAAAACTCTCATGTAATACCTGCATTATTAAGACGCTTCCACGAAGCAAAACTGGCTGGTGATGACAAAGTTGTCGCTTGGGGCTCTGGGAAACCAATGCGTGAGTTTTTGCACGTTGACGATATGGCTGCAGCCTCGATTTATGTAATGAATCTTAGTGATGATGTTTATAACTCAAATACCCACGAGATGCTTAGCCATATTAATGTGGGTACGGGTGTCGATTGTACTATTCGTGAATTAGTTGAAACAGTTGCTAAAGTTGTTGGCTTTAAAGGAGAAATTGAGTTTGATACCACAAAACCAGATGGTGCCCCACGTAAGCTGATGGATGTTTCAAGATTAAAATCTTTAGGTTGGCAATATAAAATCAGCCTTGAAGATGGTTTAGCGCTGACGTATGAGTGGTTCTTAACCAACCAAGACAACTTTAGAAAATAATATGTTTTTAGAGCAAAAAAGGTTTCAAACAGTCATCGACAGTGCACCACTGGTATCTATAGACCTTGTTGTACTTAACGAAAATAATGAAGCATTACTTGGACAAAGGTTAAACCGCCCAGCTGAAGGATTTTGGTTTGTTCCTGGAGGTCGCATTTTAAAAAATGAGTCACTGGCTAATGCTTTTGAAAGGCTAACGCTTAATGAGTTGGGCATTAAAGTTGAATTATCAACTGCCGAATTGCTAGGCCCTTATGACCATTTTTATGATGATAGTGTCTTTAGCGATAAAATAAAAACACACTATGTCGCGATTGCTTATGTATTAAGGCTTACAAAGCAACAGCTTGATGCATTACCATTAAACGAACAGCATGCAGCATATAAATGGTTTAGTTTTGATGAATTACTCAAATCGCCTGAGGTCCACAAGCATACAAAATGGTATTTTGAAGCTTTAACAAAATAAACACAGGGAATTATTATGATTTTACCAGTAATCATGGCAGGTGGCTCAGGCACCCGTTTATGGCCACTATCACGTGGCAACTATCCAAAACAATTTTTATCGCTTAACGGCGAGCAGACCATGCTTCAAGATACGCTAAGTCGCTTAACGGGCTTTGCGCACTCACCAGCCATGTTAATTTGTAATGAAGAGCATCGTTTTATTGCCGCAGAGCAAGTGCGCCAATTAGGTGCAGAGCATGGCGGTATTTTTTTAGAGCCAGTAGGCCGTAATACAGCACCGGCTATTGCTTTGGCTGCTTTTAAAGCAATTGAAAATGAGCAAGACCCATTATTACTTGTTCTTGCTGCAGACCATATAATTGAAGACTCAGCTGCTTTTCAGGCTAGTGTCAATAAAGCAGCAGAATTAGCAAACCAAGATAAATTAGTGACGTTTGGCATTGTAGGTAACAGTCCTGAAACAGGTTATGGCTATATTAAACGTGGTGACGCTGTAGAGCATGGCTATGTGGTTGACAGTTTTGTTGAAAAGCCAAACCTAGAAACAGCCATGCAGTATATTGAAAGCGGTGATTACTACTGGAATAGTGGTATGTTTTTATTTAAAGCAAGCCGCTATTTAGAAGAATTAAAAGCATTCCGCCCAGATATCTATGCAGCTTGCGAAAAAGCCATTGCAGTACAAAGCAGCGATATGGACTTTATTCGCGTAGATAAAGCTGCTTTTGAAGCCTGCCCTGATGAGTCGATTGACTATGCTGTAATGGAGCACACAAAAGATGCAGTTGTTCTGCCTATGGATGCAGGTTGGAGCGATGTTGGTGGCTTTGCAGCCCTTTGGGAAGTGTCTTCACAAGATGAAAATGGCAATGCTTTTAAAGGTGATGTAAAAGCGGTAGATACAAAGAATACGCTTGTATTTGGTGCAGACAAACTTGTTGCAACAGTAGGTGTTGAAGACCTAGTAATTGTAAATACGAAAGACGCTATTTTAGTTGCCCATAAAGATAAATCGCAAGAAGTTAAAGCGATTGTAAACCAGCTAAAAGCGGAAGAGCGCTCTGAAGTCACTTTTCACCGTGAAGTGTATCGCCCATGGGGGAAATATGACTCAGTTGATAGTGGTGAGCGTTTTCAAGTAAAGCGTATTACAGTTAAGCCTGGTGCGAAGCTATCAGTACAAATGCATCATCATCGAGCGGAACACTGGATTATAGTGTCAGGTACGGCAAAAGTACAAATAGATGATACTGAGCAATATGTAACAGAGAATGAGTCTGTTTATATTCCAATTACAGCGGTTCATGCGTTAGAAAACCCTGGTAAAGTTGACTTAGAATTAATCGAAGTGCAATCGGGTTCGTACTTAGGCGAAGATGACATCGTGCGTTTTGAAGACCGATATGGTCGAGTGAAATAGGCTAAAGAGGAGATGTCAGATATCAGACGTCAGTGGTTAGATAAAAGACATTATACGTTAGATATCAGATGTTAGAATATCAGCTAGTGCAGTTTGTTTTGTGCTAGCTGTATGCTTCTTATTGAATAGTTAAATAAATAGGTTTTTTTATGGACAGCCAGTTAGTTTGCTCTGAAGTCATTGCAAAGAGTGGTATTGCGTTTGGTACCAGTGGTGCGAGAGGTCTTGTTAAAGATTTCACCTCTGATGTAAATGCGGCGTTTGCTTTAGCCTTTATATCAGCGATAGATAGTGAATTTACTTTTGATACAGTAGCAATTGCTATAGACAACCGTCCAAGTAGTTATGCAATTGCACAGGCATGTGCAGAAGCAGTAAAACAACATAAATTAAATGTTGTGTATTATGGGGTAACACCCACCCCAGCACTTGCCTACAAGGCAATGCAAGATAATATGCCATGTATTATGGTTACAGGAAGCCATATTCCATTTGATCGCAACGGTTTAAAGTTTTACCGCCCAGATGGTGAGATTACAAAGGCTGATGAGCAAGCCATAATAACTAGTAAGGCTGTATTCAATGCTTTATCTGAAAATCTTGCAGAGCTGGTATTAGATACTACAGCATCCGAATTTTATATTAAACGTTATACCTCACTTTTTAATGCAGATACCCTGAAAGGTAAAAAGATCGGTATTTACGAGCATTCAAGTGCAGGGCGTGATATTTATAAATCTCTTTTTGAGCAATTAGGTGCTGATGTTGTTAGTTTAGGTCGCAGCAATGAATTTGTTCCTATTGATACTGAGGCTGTATCAGATGAAGATAAACAAAGAGCACTAGATTGGTCTAAAGAATACGGCTTTGATGCTATTTTTTCAACGGATGGAGATGGTGATCGCCCACTAGTTGCTGATGAAAATGGTAATTGGTTACGTGGTGACATTTTAGGACTGTTATGTAGCCAATTATTAAATATCGAAGCACTTGCTGTACCAGTAAGTTGCAATACAGCAATTGAAAAAACTAAAAGCTTTAAAGAAGTTAAGCGAACTAAAATTGGCTCTCCCTATGTAATTGCAGAGTTTGCAAATTTAGCTAAGCACTACGCATCAGTCGCTGGCTTTGAAGCAAATGGTGGTTATTTACTTGGCTCAGATATTAATTTTAATGGAAAACCGCTTAAAGCTCTACCAACTAGAGATGCGTTATTACCTGCACTCATTTTATTATCACAGCAAAAGGGTATTTCGAAACTTTTAGATAACTTGCCACAGCGCTTTACTGCAAGTGATAGGTTACAAAACTTTTCTCGCGCACGAAGTTTAAGTCTACTAACAGAACTTAAGGGAGATGCGAGTGTACTCTTATCTAAATTAGGATTTGAAGGAAGCTATGGTATAGACACAACAGATGGGCTACGCATTACCCTAAATTCGGGGGATGTTATCCATTTGAGATCTTCAGGTAATGCTCCAGAGCTAAGATGTTATGTTGAAACTGATAATTTCAGTAGTTCAGAGTGTTTAGCTAATAAGACGCTGAATCTTATCGTAAAGCATGAAATGTAAATTAGTAGCTCTAAAATAGTGAGTTGTTAAAGGTAAATTAATTTTTATATATGCAAGGGAAGTTGGAGCAAAATATAACTTATGTCAAAGATTATTTCAGTTTCAATAATAACTGCTACTTATAATTCTTCGAACCTAATCGTAGATACTTATAAATCAATATTAAATCAGTCGCTTTGTAATTGGGAGTGGATAGTTACAGATGACTGCTCAAGTGATGATACATTTGAAGTTTTACAGAAGCTGTCTAACAGCGACAGTCGAATAGTAATATTCAAAAATAATGCTAATTCTGGAGCTGCTGTATCTAGAAATAACTCCCTCCAACAAGCACGTGGTCAATTTATAGCTTTTATTGATAGCGATGATCTTTGGATGACTGAAAAACTTGAGAAACAAGTTCAATTTATGGAATTAAATAACGTAGATTTCTCTTTTACAGCTTATGAACTTATGAATGATAAAGGTGAAAAAACAGGTCAAAAAGTAGATACACATTTAAATGGCTTTGTAACTTATGAGGATATGCTTAAGAAAAAAGCCACTTTAGGTTGCTCAACTGTCATGTTAAGGAGAGGAGCATTCGAGGACTTATCAATGCCATTATTGAGAACTGGACAAGATTATGCGACTTGGTTGAAGCTACTAAAATCGGGGAAAAGTGCGTACCCACTAACGGAAGTATTAACTCTTTACCGGATTCTACCTAATTCTATTTCCCGTAACAAATTTAAAAAAGCAAGGCGTCAATGGCAAATTTATAGAGAGGTAGAAATGCTATCTTTTACAAAATCAGTGATTAGCTTTTGCTACTATGCGTGGCGAGCGGTATTTAGACAGTAAAATACAGTTTGAATCATGAATTTATATAAACTGCTCTTTTAATGAAATTTAATCTTATTTTAAAGGGGGCTTGATTTTTAAGCTGGCTTTTAGTGTTAAAGAGTTAAATCACTATTTATTGAAATTCAGGCTGTACAGCAATATTTGATAACTACAAAAGAGAAATATTAATGAATAAAGGAACATTTACCCATTTAAAAGCTCTCGAAGCCGAGGCTATACATATTATCAGGGAAGTAGCTGCTGAGTTTGAAAACCCTGTTATGCTTTACTCAATAGGTAAAGATTCATCTGTTCTGTTGCATTTAGCCCGTAAAGCATTTGCTCCAGGAAAAATACCATTTCCTTTACTTCATGTTGATTCTCATTGGAAATTTAAGGAGATGATTGAGTTTAGAGATCGCATTGCCAATGAGTATGGTTTTGATCTTATCGTCCACAAAAATATGGAAGGTGTAGAGGCTGGGGTAGGTCCGTTCACACATGGTAGCTCAAAGCATACGGATATAATGAAAACTCAAAGCTTAAAACAAGCTCTAAACAAAGGTAAATATGATGCAGCTTTTGGGGGAGCGCGCCGCGATGAAGAAAAATCGCGAGCAAAAGAACGGGTGTATTCATTCCGTGATAAAAATCACCGCTGGGATCCAAAAAATCAACGACCAGAATTATGGAATATTTATAACTCAAAAGTTGAGCAAGGCGAGAGTATACGTGTGTTTCCTTTAAGTAATTGGACTGAGCTTGATATTTGGCAATATATTTACCTAGAAAATATTGAAATTGTACCACTTTACTTAGCTAAAGAGCGCCCTGTAGTTGAGCGTGATGGTATGCTCATTATGGTTGATGATGAACGAATGCCAATTAAAGATAAAAACGAAATTCAACATAAAATGGTTCGCTTTAGAACGCTTGGTTGTTACCCGCTTACAGGCGCTGTGGAGTCTGAAGCAACAACACTTCCAGAAATCATACAAGAGATGCTTTTAACTAAAACATCAGAAAGGCAAGGGCGCTTAATAGACCATGATTCGTCAGGCAGCATGGAAAAGAAAAAAATGGAAGGATATTTTTAATGAGTCACGCATCTACGCTAATTGAATCGAATATTTTAGATTATCTTGATCAACACGAAAATAAAGAGTTGTTACGTTTTATTACCTGTGGCTCAGTTGATGATGGTAAAAGTACGTTAATTGGTCGTTTGTTACATGATTCAAAAATGATTTTTGAGGATCAGCTAGCAGCTATAGAAAAAGACAGTAAAAAAAGTGGTACTACAGGAGAGAAAGTAGATTTAGCATTATTGGTTGATGGATTACAGTCTGAACGCGAGCAAGGTATTACTATTGACGTTGCCTACCGTTACTTTTCGACAGATAAACGTAAATTTATAATTGCAGATACCCCAGGGCATGAACAATATACAAGAAATATGGCTACAGGCGCATCTACTGCAGACTTAGCTATAATTTTAATTGATGCTCGATATGGTGTTCAAACACAGACTAAGCGACATAGTTTTATAGTATCGCTGTTAGGAATAAAGCACGTTGTTGTAGCAATCAATAAAATGGACCTTGTTGATTTCTCTGAACAAACATATAACGCTATTTGTGAAGATTATAAAAAACTAGCTGAATCTTTAAATATCCCAGATATTCACTTTACACCAATTTCTGCTCTTAATGGTGACAACGTCGTTAACCAAAGCTCAAATACACCTTGGTATCAAGGTGGGACATTGATGTCGTTGTTAGAAGACATTTCTATTGAATCAGCTGAAACTTTAGATGAATTTCGTTTTCCTGTTCAGTATGTGAACCGTCCAAATCTTAATTATCGTGGTTTTGCTGGAACAATTGCTTCGGGTAGCGTTTCTGTGGGCGATGAAATTAAAGTTTTACCATCTGGCAAGAAAAGTAAAGTAAAAAGTATTGATACATTTGAAGGCTCAATTACAGAAGCTTGCGCTCCATTTGCGGTAACAATTACTACAGAAGACGAAATAGACATCAGCCGTGGTGATATGTTAGTCCACTTAAATAGTTCTGTCATACTTGCAGACCAAGTATCTGCACATATTGTATGGATGGACGAAAAAGTGTTAGCCACTAACAAAGAGTATCTAATAAAGTTTGCAACAAAAGAGGTAACGGGTTTCTTTTCATCAATAAGTAATAAAATTGATGTTAATACTCTTGAGAAGGAAAGTGCAGAATCTTTAGAGCTTAATGAAATAGCGCTATGCGAACTAAAATTAAATAACCAAGTTACTGTAGATCCATATAGCTTAAATCGACAAACCGGTTCATTTATTATTATTGACCGTTTAACTAACGGCACTGTTGGTGCTGGTATGGTTATTAATGCAACAAATAGTTTAAATACCAAGCATCTTGTGAAAAAGCAATATACAGAAGCAGAAATTCAGTTAAATAAATATATTAGAACGCATTATCCTGAGTGGGATGCAAAAGAAATCAACTAGTAAATATAAGTAAAGGGAACTTATGAATATTGAGCAGTACTTAATAGTTGCTATTTTCATAGCAACTATTATTTTTTTAGTTAAGTTTCAAAAGTTCCCTGAACGTGTTTTTGCCGCATCATGTTTGGCTTGCTTTGCGTCTAACTTAGTTTCAACTGAGCAATTACTTACGAATGCTGTTAATCCAGGCTTAGTAACTCTATTACTTTTAGTTGTATGCGCATTTTCCTTTGAGCGTACCAGTTTTTTGCGAAAACTGGCTAATGTTTTATTTAATGGCTCAGTAGCTAAGTCTTATATTAGAACCTTGTTGGCAACAATTATAGCGTCAGGATTTTTGAATAATACCGCGGTAGTCGCTACTTTAATTAGCCCAGTAAAAAACAATAAACTGATTGCTCCAACCAAACTTTTATTACCTCTTTCTTATGCCGCTATATTAGGCGGCACTCTTACCCTAATCGGTACTTCAACAAACTTAATAGTTAACTCTATGCTTATTGAGCGAGGCGTTGTGGGTTTTGAGTTTTTTGACTTTTTACCAATTGGATTAGCGGCAGTTGGGGCTTGTGTATTGGTAATGGCGCTAACTATCAGCCGACTAAAAGGTAAAGTAAGTAAAGTTGAAAGCTCTAGCGATTACTTTGTTGAAGCTAAAGTGAGTACAGGTTCACCTTTAATAGGTAAAACAGTAGAGCAGAATGGGCTACGAAGTTTAGAAGCTCTTTTTTTAGTTGAGATAGTACGTGAAAAGCGCTTAATTTCGCCAATAGCACCCACACAAATTATTCAAGAAGGCGATAAGCTAATTTTTTCGGGCGATGTTACTAAAGTACTGGTGCTACAGCAATTTGAAGGTTTGAGTTTATTTGCTGAACAAGATGGCTTGTTGCGTGATAACTTAACCGAAGTAGTTATTAAGCCTGGAGCTACAGTAGTTGGTAAAACATTAAAAACAGCTGGTTTTCGTGCTCGCTTTGATGCTGCCGTAGTTGCTGTTCGCCGTGAAGGAGAAAAGCTCTCAGGTAAGCTGGGTGATATCACTATTCAAAGTGGTGACTTTTTGATTCTTGCAGTCGGCCCTGATTTTGCCAAACGTACTAACTTAACTAAAAACTTTTTTATACTTAGCGGCGTTAAAGCCGATAACATGCTCAAAGGTTTAAAAGAGCGAGTTGTTATTTGGGGCTTTGTTGCAACCATTGCTAGTTCTTTAATTATTGATATTAGCCTATTAAAAAGCTTTATATTTTATCTTGCAGTACTGGTGGGTTGCCGTTGTTTATCACTAAACGAAATTAAGCGACGTTTTCCGTTAGAGCTTTGGCTTATTGTTATGAGCGCTTTAACTTTAGCTACAGCTCTTGATAACTCAGGGGTATCAACGTTAATAGCAGAGCAAGTCAAAGAGCTGCTCGCAGGTCAAAGTGTATATATCGCCTTTATTGGTGTATTTTTACTTACTCTATTATTTACAGAGTTAATTACTAATAATGCAGCAGCTGCGCTGACCTTTCCTATTGCATTTACCATTGCTCAAGGTTTAGGTGTTAGTTATTTACCATTTGTACTAGCGGTTGCATTTGCAGCTAGTGGAAGCTTTATTAGCCCTTACGGTTATCAAACCAACTTAATGGTTTATAATGCTGGCAACTACAAATTAAGCGATTTCATAAAGTTTGGCTTACCGATTTCTATCACTTATAGCCTGGTCGTATTGGCCTTGATACCAGTATTTTTTCCGTTTTAAAAACGAGCACTATAGAGATAAGATATCAGATGTTAAAAGGAGCTAGGCGCTAGGTTTATTTTCCGATAAGGTTTAGTTGTGAATGGATTTCACCTATGGCAAAGGGACTAGTTATGAAATTTGAACAAATGGATGTTTGGAAGAAGTCATCACGATTAGCATGCGACGTATACAAAGTAATGTTTGTTTGCAAAGATTACGGTTTTAAAGGTCAAATAACACGTGCTGCATTATCAATTCCCTCTAATATCGCTGAAGGGCTCGAAAGAGAAACCTGCAATGATGAAGCTCGTTTTTTATATTATGCAAAAGGCTCGGCAGGAGAGCTCATAACTCAATTATATATTGGTATTGAGATAAAATTTATGGATAAGCATGTTGGCTTGAATTAATTTCTGAAGCTAAAGAAGTTGCAGCTATGATTGCAGCGTTAATAACATTAAGAAAAGGCTGTGCTAAAGAGTCAGCCATTGAATATCATTTTAAAGAACCTAGAACCTAGAACCTAGAACCTAGAACCTAGAACTTAGAACCTAGAACCTAGAACCTAGAACCTAGAACCTAAGAGGTACTATGACCGAGAACATTGTATGGCACACTCAAACAGTTTCGCGTGCTGAGAAAGAACAACATAAAGGGCATAAGCCGGTTTTACTTTGGTACACTGGGTTAAGTGGCTCAGGTAAGTCGACAATTGCTAATGCGGTTGAGGCAAAGTTATTTGAGTTAGGTTGCCATACTTATTTGCTTGATGGTGACAACGTGCGCATGGGCTTAAACAGAGGTCTTACTTTTAGCGATGAAGACCGGGTTGAAAATATTCGCCGTATTAGTGAAGTCGCCAAGCTGTTTGTTGATGCTGGTTTAATTGTATCAACCGCGTTTATCTCACCTTTTGAAGAAGATCGTGCCCGCGCTAGAAGTATTATGAGCCAAGATGAATTTGTAGAGGTATTTATCGATACGCCATTAGAGGTTTGCGAAAGCCGCGACCCTAAAGGTTTATACAAAAAAGCCCGAGCAGGTGAGCTCCCTAACTTTACAGGTATTAGCTCGGCGTTTGATGTCCCAGAGCAACCAGAAATTCATGTAAAAACAGCTGAGCAAACTATTGAGCAAAGCGTTGAACAAATTATTGGTTATTTACGCGAAGCAGGGATTTTAGAAATTTAGAGCTAGAAACCTGATATCAGTCTTCTGAACACTGATATCTGACGTCTAATATCTCTAATCTCTGACGTCTAATTCTCTAACTTCTATTACTTTTGAGATTTTATGAACTACGATATTTTTAACGGCGATGCAGATGGCATCATCGCACTTTTACAGCTACAGCTAGCTAATCCTGTTGAAAGCGTAAAAGTAACGGGCGTGAAACGTGATATTCAATTATTGAAAAAAATCACCCCAAAAGCTGGTGACAATATTCGCGTACTCGATATTTCGATGGAAAAAAACATGGCAGAGCTGCACGATGCGCTGTGTGTCGGTGCACGAGTTATATATGTAGACCATCATAAGGCGGGTGATATTCCAAAGCACGTTAATTTATTTGCACATATCGATTTAGATGCAAATATGTGTACAAGTTTAATTGTAAGTGACATTATTGATAAGCAATACCACTTATGGGCCATTACAGCCGCTTATGGCGATAACTTATTTGCAAAAGCAGATAGCGAAGCTGATAAACTTGGTTTAAGCGAGCTCGAAAAGTCACTGCTTAAAGCTTTTGGTACTTATATTAATTATAATGGCTATGGCAGTGAGGTGGCTGATTTACACTTTGCCCCAGAAGATTTATTTAACGAGCTACTAAAATATAAGTCACCTCTTGAAGCCATTAACGACCCAGAGTCAGTTTATTACGTGTTAGAAAAAGCATATAAAGCCGATATGCAAAAAGCCGCAGGTGCTAAAGTTTTACATAATTGCGATATAGCAAAGGTTATCTTGCTTGATGACGCGCCATGGGCGCGCCGTGTAAGTGGAGTATTAGGTAACGACCTTGTAAACCAAGCACCCAACAAAGCTCATGCAGTGCTTACCTACAATAACAAAGGAAGTTACACCGTAAGTGTAAGGGCGCCACTAAATAATAAGCAAGGCGCTGTTGAGGTATGCAGTCAATTTGCCACTGGCGGCGGCCGCGCAGCAGCCGCAGGTATCAATGAATTAAGTTATAATCAAGTTTCTGTTTTTTTGGAAAAACTTATTGATTTTTATGGGGTTGCCTAGTTTTTATGGGTTTTAACTTATCTGTTTCTCATGTTTACTTAATGAAAATATGCACTAAGAAACATTAAAACTGAAAGAGTATATAGTTTGTAGCCCATAAAGGGTGATAGGTCAGGTTTAAGCGTTATAAAAATAGGTTATGTGTGGTGTTTAATTGTAGCCGACCAGTAAATTTAACTTTTATCTAATTTTTTAGGCTAACACATTACCAATATTGTACTTGATTTTGCAACTATTTGTTGTTGTAGGTGTTACTTCAGCTGCTTTTATAATGCTTACAATTAGTTAAGTTTCTTACGTAAATATTTTGACTATTTAAAAGAAAGAAGCGTAGCGAAAACAATCTTTTTGTATTAGTATTTGTGTATCAGTAAAATATATACAATCGAATTCAAGGAAGGAATATGTTTATTGACCTCGCATTTACTTTTATCATCGCTTTTGCAATACTATTTTTAATGCGCAAAGTGGCCAAAACCATTGGTTTAGTGGATAAACCATCTGGCAGAAAGCTTCATACTGGCAATGTTCCGTTAGTTGGTGGTGTTGCTATATGCTTAACGATTGTTCATTACATCTTTTCTCACCCCGGCATGATAAACCATGCAAATTTATTTATGCTAAGTATAAGTGCTTTAACTTTAATAGGTGCACTTGATGATAAGTTTGATTTAAGCGTTAAAATACGAATGGGTATTCAGGCTTTCGTTTCTGTTGGAATGATCTATTTTGCTAGCGTTGAACTTGTTAGTCTAGGTAATCTTTTTGGCTTTGGTGAAATTAACTTGGGTATTACTGGGAGCATTTTAACTGTAATTGCAGTTCTTGGCTGTATTAACGCATTTAACATGGTTGATGGTATTGATGGGCTGCTAGGTGGATTATCAATAATTACCTTTGGTAGTATTGGTTTATTGTTAAGTGGCGTGGGAGAGCAGAGCTTGAGCTATTTATGCTTGTTACTTGTTGTTTGTATGCTGCCGTACATTGCTATGAATCTGGGCCTTATTGGTCGTGAACGCAAAGTATTTATGGGGGATGCAGGAAGTATGATGATTGGCTTTACTGTTATCTGGCTTTTAATCGGGGCCAGTCAAAATCCAGGTAGCCCTATGATCCGCCCAGTTACAGCGTTATGGCTAATCGCTGTGCCATTAATGGATATGGCAGCAATTATGATACGTCGCATAAGACAGGGTAAATCTCCATTTAAGCCAGACCGTGAGCACTTGCATCACATTTGCCAGCGTTTAGGTTTTAGTTCTATTCAAACATTATGCTTTATTTGTGGATTTGCAGCTCTTTTTGCCAGTATAGGCATTATAGGCGAGGTGCTAAAATTACCTGAATTTGTCATGTTTTATGGTTTTTTGACTGTATTTTCCTGTTACTTAGCCATTTTGATGAACTATGCGGCAGTAATGAATTATGTTTGTAGAAAGCTAGAATTAACAGAGGTTTCATTCAGCTCAAATTAAAGGTTTTTGAAAATTAAAGGGTTTTAACAATAAATAACTTTTCACAAGATAACTTTGGATTTACCTCACATTTTAGCTAGCTTAAAGTTTTTAATAAAGGAATAATAATGAAGATTGCAGTTGTTGGCACAGGCTATGTTGGCCTGTCGAACGCAATGTTATTAGCACAAAATAATAAAGTAGTTGCATTAGATATTGATGAGCAAAAAGTTGCTTTATTACAAGGTAAAAAATCACCGATTGTTGATAATGAAATCAGTGACTTTTTAGTTAATAAACCACTTAATTTTACTGCTACCACTAACAAAGAGTCAGCCCTTTTAAATGCTGAATTTGTTGTAATTGCTACTCCAACAGACTACGACCCAGACACTAATTACTTTAATACTCGCTCAGTTGAGTCGGTTATTAGTGATGTATTAGCAATTAACCCAACCGCAACCATGGTGATTAAATCAACCGTGCCTGTTGGTTACACTAAATCGGTTAAAGAGCAGTTTGGTACAGACAATATAATTTTCTCGCCAGAGTTTTTACGTGAAGGTAAAGCACTTTACGATAACTTACATCCATCACGTATTATTGTTGGTGAACAAAGTGAGCGGGCTAAAGTATTTGCAAATTTATTGGCAGAAGGTGCTGTAAAAACTGACATTGATATTTTATTCACCGACTCAACTGAAGCAGAAGCAATTAAGCTCTTTTCGAATACTTACCTAGCAATGCGCGTAGCCTACTTTAATGAACTAGATAGCTATGCAGAAAGTCATGGCCTTGATGCAAAGCAAATTATTGAGGGCGTAGGGTTAGATCCTCGCATAGGTAAGCACTATAACAACCCATCGTTTGGCTATGGCGGTTACTGTTTACCTAAAGATACCAAGCAGCTACTCGCTAACTATCAAGACGTACCTAACAATATGATTCGTGCGATTGTAGATGCCAATACAACTCGTAAAGATTTTATTGCAAATTCAATTATTAAGCAAAATCCTAAGGTAGTTGGTATTTATCGTTTAGTAATGAAGTCGGGCTCTGACAACTTTAGAGCGTCTGCTATTCAAGGCATTATGAAACGCATTAAAGCTAAAGGTATTGAGGTAGTAGTTTACGAACCAACCTTTGAGGGCGAAGCATTTTTTAATTCCCGTGTAATTAAAAACCTTGATGAGCTTAAAACTATCTCTGATGTAATTGTATCGAACCGCATGGCTGATGAGCTGCAAGATGTAGCCGACAAGGTTTATACCCGTGATTTGTTTGGTAGTGATTAAGGAAAAGGCGGTATCGTAGGCGTGAAATTTATTTCGCGCGAAGATTTATTCACAAAGACAAGCGAATGAGGAAGTGATAATAATGCTTTTTTTTTCTCTAAAGCGTAGCGCCTCATAACCTCTTTGTAAAATTTTCTTTGGTAAGTCGTATCTTTTTTACTCTTTGTAAACATCAGTACTAACGAAAAATAAAATTAAAAACCATTCAGCTTGTATCTACTTTAGTGTTGCTAGTTTGGTGTTATTGTAGATTAAATTACTAAATAAAGGACTAATTATGAAAGCTGTTATTCCAGTTGCGGGCCTTGGTACTCGTATGCTTCCTATGACTAAAGCTATTCCAAAGGAAATGTTACCTATAGTTGATAAACCACTAATTCAGTACATCGTAAATGAGTGCATTGCCGCCGGTATTAAAGAGATTGTGCTCGTAACTCACAGCTCTAAAAACGCGATTGAAAACCACTTTGACACCAGCTTTGAGCTAGAAGCAACACTTGAAAAGCGTGTTAAACGTACCTTACTTGAAGAAGTAAGATCAATTTGCCCGTCAGATGTAACCATTATGCATGTTCGTCAAGGTGAAGCTATGGGCTTAGGTCATGCGGTGTTATGTGCAAAACCAATCGTGGGTGATGACGACTTTGTAGTGGTACTGCCAGACGTGATTTTAGATGGTTACACCGCGGATCAAAAAACCGAAAACATTGCCGCTATGGTTAAGCGTTTTAAAGATGTTAAAGCAAGCCAGATCATGCTTGAACCAGTACCGCAAGAGAGTGTTCACAAGTACGGTATCGCTGATATTGGTGGTGTTAAAATTAAAGCGGGCGAAAGCGCACCAATTAAAACGATGGTTGAAAAACCAAAAGCTGAAGAGGCTCCGTCTAACTTAGCGGTTGTTGGCCGTTATGTGTTATCAAAAGCTATTTGGCCTTTACTTGCTAAAACACCTGCGGGCGCTGGTGGCGAAATTCAATTAACCGATGCGATTGATGAGCTGATGAAAACCGAAGTTGTTGAGGCTTTCCACATGAGTGGCCGAGCTCACGACTGCGGTGACAAGCTTGGTTATTTAAAAGCGATTATTGAGTACGGTATGCGTGATGAAAAACTAGGCGGTGAGTTTTCTGAGTTTTTAAACGATATTGTTGCGCCTAAAGTGAGTCACTTAAAAGCGGTTTAATTAGTTTTTGAGTTTCTGAAATATTCAAACGCCTACACATTGTGTAGGCGTTTTTGTTTATTAGATAGAATTTTAAACACAAAGGGGGCGAGGATTACAGATTGAGATAATTAATAGACTTAAGGTGAATGTGTAGACTCTTTACTAAAGTGATATTTGATACCGTAGGTCTGAAATTTATTATGCACGTAAGATCTCTTTTGAACCACAGAGGACACAGAGAACACAGAGGTAAATACGGCAAGACGAAAAACTCAGAAAGAGCTGTTTGGTAGTGTTATGTTAGTTTGAGGGATGTTTTGGATACCAAAATTTTAAGAGCTTTGAACCACAGAGGGCACAGAGGAAGAGAAAGAGGTATAAGGTGCTTTATCTTCAGGCCGGTGTTTTATGAGTTTTAGAATTAATCTAATTTTCTCTATGTAGCGCGTAGCGCCTCGGTGTGCTCTGTGGTTCAGAGTGTTTATGTCTTTAATCTAATTAGAACCGCAGAGGGCATAGATAGCACAGAGGAAGAGAAGGAGGTCTTTAAGCTTTCAGCCGTTAGGTTTCAGCTAAATTGTGTTGTTTGTGGGTCAGACATTGGTTGATGGAATGGTGTTGTATATAAGACGCACCAAGCAGGTGTGACGCCTACTGTTTAATATTTTATTTATCCATGTAGCGCGCAGCGCCTCGGCGTGCTCTGTAGTTCAAAAAGTATTTTTCGTATTATTAGTAAGATAATTTAAGCTATTCTTACATTATAAACAGCTTTTAAATGTTCAATATTAGCAAGGATGGCTATATGGAAATGGATATAATTACCCGTAAAGTAATAGCGTGCGCTATTGAGGTACATAAACAATTAGGGCCAGATTTATTAGAGTCTACCTATGAAAGTTGCTTGGTATATGAATTGCTGCAAGTTGGCTTTTCACCACTTAACCAAGTTGAGTTACCTATTTCATACAAGAGTGTCTGTTTAGATGCTGGGTATCGACTTGACATATTGCTTCCAAAGTCGCTAATTATCGAATTGAAAGTAGTAGAAAAGCTTTTACCCATTCACACAGCACAGTTAATTACATATTTAAAATTAACCGACATCAAAACAGGTTTGCTTATTAACTTTAATGTTTCAAGGTTGGTAGATGGTATTAAGCGCATTCAAGTTTAGTATTTCTCTTGGCTTCAAATCTAATTGTAACCTCAGATTTATTAGGTAAAACGTTCTCTTAATTAGAGTTTTCTTCTCTATGTAGCGCGCAGCGCCTCTATGTACTCTGTGGTTCAAATTATTCAAATCGAATTACACCACAGGCGGCACAGACTGTTCTCTAAGGTAAAACCTCTTATTACAATTTTTTCTCTGTGTAATCTGTGGTTCAAAGCAATATAAATAGATAAATCTAAGTAGCTATTTCAATCTTGGTTTTATCGCCCAATAGGGCTTGGTATTTTGTAGCCAGGGTAGCTTTGGCTTCGTCATCGCCGTGAACAATTTTGATTAACTTAGGCTTCTTTTTCATACCCGTTACAAACCTAATTAAACCGTTTTGGTCTGCGTGGGCGCTGTAGCCACTGATGGTATGTATTGTTGCATTTATATAAATCTTCTCGTTATTAATATAAACGTAGCCACCACTAGGCCCATAAGTTTGAATATCGCGCCCTAACGTGCCCTTGCCTTGATAACCCACAAAAATGATATCGGTTGTTTTGTCAGGTAAAAACCGCTCTAAATAGTTAACGATTCTACCACCGGTGCACATGCCACTGGCTGCGATTATAATTGCTGGCTGCTGCCTTGAACTTAAAAAGTTAATGAGTGCCATGTGTTCTTGATGAGTATCTATAGTATGCAGTTGGCTAAAGTCTAACGGGTGGCGGCCTTGTTTTATGCGCCTTTTTGCCTCGTTATCCCAAAGGGTTTTAAAGTGTTGGTACTCAGCAGTGAAATTAGCAGCCATCGGCGAGTCAACAATCACTTGCAGCTTATGCCACATTGAATTTTTGCGTGCAGAGTGAATAATTTGCTCTAGCTCATATAGTAGCTCTTGCGTACGGCCAATGCTAAACGCAGGAATAAGCACCACGCCGTTATCTGCAACGGCTCGCTCTATAATATTTTTTAAAACCTTTACCCGTGTCTTACGGCCATCATGGTTTTTATCACCATAGGTAGATTCAATCACAAGAGTATCGGCACGATAGGGCGGTTTAGGCGATGGCAATAACGGTGTGTAAGGCGCACCCAAATCACCAGAAAATACCACTCTGTGGTTATTTGGCTTTTTGCCAAGCTCAATTTCTACGTAGGCAGAGCCAAGAATATGACCGGCGCGTTGTAGGCGGAGTTTAAATAAAGCTTTAGGGTTCTGGTTGCTTGAGGTTGTTTGTTCGGGGCTAAAGCCCACTCCTACTGAGATGGGGTACCACTTGTTGAAATCGAGGGGAACAAGCTGCTGTTTTAGTCTTCTTATACAGGTATTTATTATGGCTTCATCACGTGTTACGCCTAGTTTTAAGGCGTCTTCAATCACCATTGGTAATAATTTAGCTGTAGCGATAGACGTATAAATAGGCCCTTTAAAGCCAGCTAAAAATAGGTAAGGTATGCGACCTACATGATCAATATGGCAGTGGGTAATTATAAGCGCTTTTACTGTAGATATATCAAAGTCGATGTTGAGATCTTCGTGGCTGTCTTCGCCCTGAAACAGCCCACAATCAATGAGTATTGAGTTGTTGTCGTCAATAATAAGCTGGTGGCACGAGCCTGTAACACCGTTAACTGCTCCGTGGTGTTTGATATGCATAATTATATCCTTATTTTTGAAGCACATGTTCAGCATAGAGGTTATTGATTACAACGGCAACGAGCAAAGTTCAACATGGAGTGATGGAATTTTCATAAATCACGGGCCATCAGTTTTCAGCTGTCAGTTTGAGGCTGAATGGTGTTGCATGTTGGTGATGTGATAATTTGTTAGTAGGTTGCTGAATTCAGCCTAATTTTTAAAGAACATTTGCACAAAGAGAAGTGAATGAGTAAAGAATGAGGAAACCTTAATATTGTTTTCTTTTAAGCGAAGGATTTATAACTATTTTTAAGTTTTTAACTTTTTCTGACCACAGAGTACATAGAGAGCATAGAGGAAGAGAAGGAGAGACCAAACCTCTTTTAAATATTGGTTTCTCTGTGTAGCGCGCAGCGCCTCGGTGTTGTGGTTCAAATATTGTTTTTACACAAAGAGAAGTGAATGAGAAGAGAATGAGGTAAACCAAGAACTTACTTAATTTGTTTTCCTCTAAAGCGCAGCGCCTTTGTGAGCTAAAGATCTTTTTTCTAACCACAGAGGGCACAGAGAGCACAGAGGAAGAGAAGATTAGACCAAATTTTTTAAATAATGGTTTCTCTATCTAGCGCGCAGCGCCTCGGTGTTCTCTGTGGTTCAAATAAGTTTTTCACAAAGAGAAGTGAATGAGAAGAGAATGAGGTAAACCAAGAACTTACTTTATTTGTTTTCCTCTAAAGCGCAGCGTCTCTTATCCTCTTTGTAAATTAAAGATCTTATTTCTAACCACAGAGGACATAGAGAGCATAGAGGAAGAGAAGGAGAGACCAAACCTCTTTTAAATATTGGTTTCTCTGTGTAGCGCGCAGCGCCTCGGTGTTGTGGTTCAAATATTGTTTTTACACAAAGAGAAGTGAATGAGGGATCCTATAAATCTTATAAGTTGTTTTCTCTTAAGCGCAGCGTCTCTTATCCTCTTTGTAAATTAAAGATCTTTTTTCTAACCACAGAGGACATAGAGAGCATAGAGGAAGAGAAGGAGAGACCAAACCTTTTTTAAATATTGGTTTCTCTGTGTAGCGCGCAGCGCCTCGGTGTTGTGGTTCAAATATTGTTTTTACACAAAGAGAAGTGAATGAGGGATCCTATAAATCTTATAAGTTGTTTTCTCTTAAGCGCAGCGTCTCTTATCCTCTTTGTAAATTAAAGATCTTTTTTCTAACCACAGAGGACATAGAGAGCATAGAGGAAGAGAAGGAGAGACCAAACCTTTTTTAAATATTGGTTTCTCTGTGTAGCGCGCAGCGCCTCGGTGTTCTCTGTGGTTCAAATAAGTTTTTCACAAAGAGAAGTGAATGAGAAGAAAAAAAGGGATCCAATACATCTTATAAGTTGTTTTCTCTTAAGCGCAGCGTCTCTTATCCTCATTGTGATATTTTGGTTTTATCTATGATTTAAATTTCATTTTTGTATTAACT
>NZ_JAKEVN010000076.1:0-21105 GCF_022398505.1 Pseudoalteromonas sp. Isolate3
CTGTACGAGTGCCCACACAGATGATTGCTTTATATTGTTAAAGAACGTTGCGACGTTGTCGCTAGGGATGCGTATAATACATCCTTAATTTTTCGAGTCAACACTTAATTTCAAACTTTCTTTCGATAATTTGAAACCGAAGTTTCACTTAACTCTCTGCTACGTTGTTCAGCGTCTTTCGTTGCTGCCCGCCGTGTCAGTGGATGCGCATTATAGGGATGCGAAGAATTAACGCAAGCACTTTTTGTAGAAAACTACTAAAAACTTACCTTTCGCGCAAAAAATAAGCTAAAGGCAGTAAAAAACACAGTTTACTGTACAAAATACAGCCAACTTTTCTCGAGAGGATCTTAAGTATTATCGATATTAGGTAATACGCAAGTTTTTAAATAAAAAAGCGCCACTATTTTTAATGGCGCCTTTATCAATCAACTCTGAATTAGTACAAGATACTATATAACTTACGGCGATACTTAGATGCCAAGGCATCACCATCAGGTAA
This sequence comes from Pseudoalteromonas sp. Isolate3, assembly GCF_022398505.1. Taxonomy (NCBI): domain Bacteria; kingdom Pseudomonadati; phylum Pseudomonadota; class Gammaproteobacteria; order Alteromonadales; family Pseudoalteromonadaceae; genus Pseudoalteromonas; species Pseudoalteromonas sp. Isolate3. Next base: position 503 of record NZ_JAKEVN010000076.1, read on the forward strand.
AGAAGCGATAATTTCTAGATAGGTTGGTTTTGCATCTGCGTAGTTAAGATCTTTTTTAAGTACATTAAATAACATCTCTAAAGCTTCTTCTTTACGGCCCGCACTATTAAGAGCGTTACTTAGTTCTACTTTTATCTCTAAATCATTTGGGTATTTTTCAACTTTATCTTGCAGTGCTTTTATTTCTGGTGAATCTGTTGCAGCTAATGCTTGTTCACACTTTGCTTGAATATTTGTGAAATACGCATCACGTTCACTTTCTGCAACCGAATCTAATAATGCTTGTGCATCTTCCAATTTATGAATTTGAATGCAGATATCAGCTAAAACTAACTTTACACGCGTATGGTTTGGATCAAGCTCATAAGCCTGCTTTGCATAGTTAAAAGCATTGTTTAAGTCTTGATTAATTAACGCTTGCTTAGCCTGCTCTAGTAATAACTCGTGTTGAGCTGGTAAATGTTTGGCTAGCGCATCGCGAATTTGCTGCTCTGTTTGAGCGCCAGGTAACATATCTACAGGCGCTGAATCTTTTAACATCACAAGTGTAGGTAATGCTTGTAAACCGATTTGCTGTGCAAGTTGTCCTGCAAGTGCCTGCTCAACATCACAATCTAATGTTGCTACTAATAAATGCTCACCATATTCATGTGCGATTTTTTCTAAAATAGCAGCTTGCTGATGACACTCTGGGTTTTGCGAAGAGTAAAAAGTAAGTAATACTAATTTTTCAGCGGACGTTTCACCCAATGCTTGCTGCAAATTTTGCTGGGTAAGTTTTATCATATTATTCATTTGATCGATTGCACTATATAAGTATTTAGGTTTTTATATAGTGGCAAACATAACAATTACAAGCCCCACGGGTCGAGGTCATTATGAAATTATCTACTATTTCTGCAGCTTTGTTACTTCTTAGTCCATTCGCGCAAGCAATAACACTAGATTTAAACCTTCAAAAAACCATGCCTGAGATTGAAAAGCTTTATTTAGATTTACATCAATCTCCTGAGCTGTCTTACCACGAAAAACAAACAGGCCAGAAGCTAGCAAAAAAATTAAAGCAACTAGGCTTTACTGTTACAGATAACGTGGGTGGTTTTGGCGTTGTTGGGATTTATAAAAACGGTGATGGCCCAACAGTAATGATCCGCACTGATACTGATGGATTACCAATTGTTGAGCAAACTGGTAAACCCTATGCCTCTAAAGTTACTGTAACAAATGATGCTGGTGCAACCGTTGGCGTAATGCATGGTTGTGGTCATGATATTCACATGAGTTCATTTATTGGCACAGCTCAACAGTTAATGACACATAAAGATCAGTGGCAAGGTACTTTAATGATGGTCGCACAACCAGCAGAGGAAGTAGGTGGTGGTGCAAAAGCCATGCTTAAAGAAGGGCTTTTTACTAAGTACCCTACTCCAGATCATGTTATTGGGTTACATGTAAGTGCCAGTGTTCCTGCTGGTAAAGTCAGTATGAAAACAGAATACACGATGGCTAGTGTTGACTCTGTTGATATTACTGTAAAAGGTAAAGGGGGTCACGGTGCCTATCCACACACAACAATAGATCCAGTTGTGATTGCTTCACGTATTGTGTTGGCACTACAAACAATTACTAGTCGCGAATTGTCACCACTAGAGCCATCAGTGATCACGGTAGGCTCAATTCACGGTGGCTCCAAACACAATGTCATTTCAGATGAAGTAAAACTACAACTTACACTGCGCAGTTATAACCCTGAAGTTCGCTTACAACAAATTGCAGCGATCAAACGAATTTCGAAAGGCATCGCATTAAGTGCGGGACTTGATAAAAGTTTAGCACCTGAAGTATATGTGCATGAAGATGAGTCAATTCCTTCAACATACAATAATCCAACTCAAACCAACTTAGTACGTTCAGCGATTGCTAATGCGATTGGTGAAGACAATGTACTTGAAACTGAAGCTGTAATGGCTGGTGAAGACTTTGGCCTTTATGGTCGTACAGAACAAAATGTACCAATTACTTTGTTTTGGTTAGGGGGTGTTGAACCTAGTCAATATGATGCTGCAATGCAATCTGGCGCAACATTACCTTCTTTACATTCAAGTAAGTTTGCACCTGATTACAAAAAGGCGCTTCCTACAGGGATAACTGCAATGAGTAATGCCGCGGTTGCCCTATTTAACAAAAAGTAGTTTAGGCTGACCTAGCTCTAGGCTTAGCCTTTCTTTTAAAACGTCGCTTTTGCGGCGTTTTTGGTAATTGGGCAAAAACTTGGCTGTCGCACTGTTTGGCTTGATCAACTAAAGCATGTAACTCAGTCAGTAATGGCGTTAAAAATTGCTGATAACTCATATGCTGTTCAGCTATATTCCCTAATGATGCTTCCCACTTAGCAGTTAAGTCAGGGCTAGCAAGCTGCTCAGGTAAAGTGCTAATAAGCGCTTTACCTGTTGCCGTAGCTAAAATATTTTTACCCTGACGCTCTAAAAAGCGGCGCTTAAATAAAAGCTCGAGAATACCTGCCCGTGTAGCCTCAGTACCTAGTCCATCAGTTTCTTTAAGGATCTTTTTAATCTCAGGGTCTTTCACATAGCGGCTGATGCCTGTCATAGCACTTAATAAGGTAGCATCAGTAAAATGTGCTGGCGGTGTCGTCATTTTGTCTACCACTTCACCTTGATTGCAATGCAGCTGCTGACCTTTTTCAAGAGCAGGTAAGGTTTGCTTATCTTTTAACTCTGTTTTGCCCATTAATGTTTTGAAGCCTAAGCTAACATCTTGCTTAGCAGCGGCTTTAAAAAGTCCACCAGCAATCTCGACTGTTACTTTGGTTTCGTTAAAGACATAGTCAGAATAAAACTGGATTAAATAATGACGACAGATCAACCGATAGATTTTTTGTTCATCACTATTTAATGATGCTGAGCGAAGTTGTTTTTCGGTAGGAACAATAGCGTGGTGTGCCGCAACTTTGCTGTCATTAAAACATTTACTCCGCTTGCTGGTGTCAGCTTGCTTGCAAGCTTCACTTGCTTGGCCTTCATTATTAGCAATAGCAGCAATAATACTCGCTGCATCTTTATGATGCTCTTTTGGTAAATAGCGATTATCTGAACGAGGATAAGTAATTAACTTATGACGCTCATACAAGCTTTGGCAGGTATCTAACACCTTTTGTGCAGGCATTGAAAACGCTTTTGCCGCATCGATTTGTAAAGCTGATAAATTATAAGGTAACGGTGCTTGTTGTTTTTTTTGTTTTTGCTCAAGGTCAACCACTTTAGCTGGTTGATTAGTTATACGTGATACAACATTTTCAGCAAGCCCTCTATGTAATACTCTCCCCTCCTCATCTTGATAAGGTTCGCATGCTTTACTTGGTTGCCACTTAGCTGAAAATGTTTGCTGCTGCTCAGTTTCAAGATGAGCTAATACTTCGTAAAAAGGTTTCGCTACAAAGTTAGCTATTTCATTATCACGATTTACAACAAGACCTAAAATAGGTGTTTGAACACGACCTACAGATAACACATTACCAAACCCTGCTTTTTGCCCAGCAAGCGTATAAGCCCGAGTTAAATTCATGCCAAATAACCAATCAGCACGTGAGCGAGCTAATGCAGACACACTCAAGGGAATAAAATCGCGATTCGACTTTAAATTATTAAGTGCTTTTTTAACTGCACTTAAGTTTAAATCGCTTATTAATAGTCGTTGAATTTGCTGTTTTTTGGCTTTGCTCAGTTTGACCTGCTCGATCACTTCATCAACCAATAGCTGGCCTTCACGGTCAGGGTCGCCAGCATGAACGATTACGCTTGCCTGCTTAATAAGCTTTTTTAATACGGTGAGTTGTTTGCGTGTTTTTGCTTTAGGTTTTAATTGCCATTGCTCAGGCACAATAGGTAAATGCTCGAATCGCCACTTTTTAAAACTTGTGTCGTAATCATCTGGCTCGGCTTGTTCAAGTAAATGCCCTATACACCAAGAGACACAATCACCATTACCAAGCTCTATATAACCATCCTGTTTTTTATGAGGTTTAGGCAGTGCATCCGCAATGGCTCGCGCCAATGACGGTTTTTCGGCAATGTAAAGTTTCATAACGCAACACTAATACTGTTTTTATAAACAGTATTCTAGCACAGGAATTTTAACTTAGGAATGGCTTACGCCTGCTGCCGGCGTCGGGTGAAAAGGTAAATAAGAGGTAGATAACACACAACCACTGTACCAACATTGATTAAAGGTAACAGGGTTTTATACATATAGGTGCTGTACGATAAGTCCCAAAGATGACGATCGACTAAACGAAACAACTGTAATATGGGAGCCATTATAACGACCAGTTGCCCTAAAGCACTTTGCCATAAATAGACTTTGTCTTTAATCCCCAAGTAGGCAATTAAAGCCATCCAAGCAATATCATTAAAAGCCCACACAACATAGCGCCACACATAAATATCATCAAATGCTTTTAGAGCAGAATAAATAAGAGTTCCGAACAAGAAGAAGGCTGCCGTGATAACAGCAAAGTAAAGTGCGGGCCAATCTTTACGAAGATAAAATACAAAAATAGCCGGGCTCAGAATGAACACCCAGCTATGATCTAATGTCACAATGACAGAATCAATCCAATGAGGCAAAGTTACTCACCTTGCGTTTTACCATCATCATTGTCATCGCCACCGCCGCCATTACCTGGCATATAGCTGTACTTATCAACTTTTTTCATTTTTATACTCCATTACATGTGTTAATGAAGTTTCACTTTAATTGATTTATTGTCTTACATCAATAGGGTCAGATTCGTGAGCTTTACCTTGCATGATAGATATTTCGACACGACGATTCCGCTTGCGATCTTCATCAGTCACATTCGGTACAAGAGGCCTAGTTTCTGCGTGACCTACAACCATCATACGAGATTTATCAAAACCAGGGGCTTTTTCCATTTCGCTTGCAACGGCAACTGCACGTTTTGAAGATAAATCCCAATTATTAGTATAAAGCTCATTTGATACTTGGAAGTCGTCAGTATGTCCTGACACGGTTATTTCACCCGGCACATCTTTTAATAGTGTCGCAATATCACGAATAATAGGCTTAAACTTAGGCTGTAAAAAGGCGCTGCCAGATGGGAATGAGCCATTCTCACGGATGCGAATAATAATTTGTTGACCTAATGACTCAAGTTCAATCGCACCATCCATAATTTGCTGTTCAAGCTGCTGGGCAATTTTCTTCACAAGCTCATTAGTCTGTTCTTGGTCAGCCGCAGAAATTGACTGCTCCAATGCTTGTTGCTGAGCCGTGCTTTGCGATTCACCACCACGCTTATTACCACGTTGCTCTTGACGACCACCGGCAGAGCTTTCATCACCAGCTTGAAACTCAAGCATTTGCTGAGTCATTTCTACAGTTTGTTGTTGAATCGTTTCGATAGGGGTAGGTTCAGGTTTACCAGGGGTAAACTCCATTGCTATTACCGAGGTCCCTTTTGGAATATCTTTTACTTCAATTTTGTTTTGCACACCAAATGCAAACTTCATTGAACCAGCAATTTGCTTAAACTTCAGTACATCCATTTCCGAGAAAGCAAGTAAGAGTACAAAGAAGCACATTAATAATGACATTAAATCTGCGAAGGTTCCCATCCAGGCTGGTAAACCTGGTGGTGGACATTTGCACTCTTGATCGGACATGCCCTACTCCTCGGTATCAACTTTACGTTTTGATTCAGCTAGGTAATTTTTCAATATACCTTCAATGACTTTCGGATTTTGGCCATCTTGAATACCTAGTACTGCATCGAGAATTAAGCGTTGGTTAAGAGCTTCTTCATCTTTACGTAGTTCTAGCTTTACCTGAATAGGAATTGCTACAACGTTTGCTAAGAAAGCACCATATAATGTTGTTAAAAGTGCAACCGCCATCGCAGGGCCGATTGCTTTCGGGTCATCCATGTTTGATAGCATAGCAACCAGACCTATTAGCGTACCGATCATACCCATCGCAGGGGCAATATCAGCAAGTGACTTGAATAAGCCTGCGCCAAGTTCATGACGATTAGCGGTGAGAGAAATATCTTTTTGCAGCGTGGCACGAACAACATCAGCATCATGACCATCCACTAACATATCCACCCCTTTACGCATAAAACCGTTGGGGATTTCGGCTTCTTCTAATGCTAGAAAACCACCTTTACGTGCTGAGTCAGCTAATTCTACTGCTTTTTCAATTAATTCTTCTGGAGATTCGATTTTGAACATAAAGGCTTTAGCAGCCACTTTACCTATGCCCAAAAATTGCCCCATGGTGAAATTCGATAACACGATAAAAATCGAACCACCAAATACAATGACCACCGAAGGCGTGTTGTAAAACATTGCAACTTGGCCGTCACTACTTAACACCATCGACATAGCAATTAAGCCTATGGCACCAAGAATACCTATTATGGTTGCTAAATCCACATACCCCTCCAGAGGAACAATTACACGACACCCTCAGGCATCAAATTTTTATTATTAACTGCTTATCGGCAAGCAATTGAAATACTTAAATCATTAAATGAATTAATTATATTTTAATGTAAGATTTTTAAGCTACAAGTTTAAGCTGTATGTAAAAGCGTAAAAATAACATATTGAAAATGGATTATGCGTAAAAAAACACATCATTCTTTGACCTAGTTTAGCATTCCCCCTAAAATTGGCCTCACTTTCTAACAGCTATCGAGGCCACAATGGCAACAAAGAAACCAGAAAACTTAAGCTTTGAAGAAGCGCTGGATGAATTATCTCAAATAGTTGCACAAATGGAGCAAGGTGAATTGTCTTTAGAACAATCACTAAAACAATTTGAACGTGGTATTGCGCTGGCGAATGCTTCATCTGGTAAGTTGCAACAAGCCGAACAAAAAGTTGCCATCTTAATGGGTAACGATAGCCAAGCTCCTCTTAGCAATTTTGATTCAAACTTGGACTAATTAAGTGCAACTAAAAGAACAATTACAACGCGCTCGAGAAGACGTTGAGGCACATTTAAATCGCTATTTCGCACAGCCACTTAATACCGAAAAGAACATTAAAGAAGCTACTCATTATGGTGTTTTAAATGGTGGTAAGCGCTTACGTCCTTACCTTGTATATGCGACGGGCCGAATGATGGGTGCTAACAAGGCCGATCTCGATATTCTTGCTGCTGCCATTGAATGTATTCATAGCTACTCATTAGTCCATGATGACCTACCTGCAATGGATGACGATGACTTAAGACGTGGTCGTCCCACCTGTCATATTGTCTATGGTGAAGCGCAAGCAATACTCGCAGGTGATGCATTACAAACACTGGCATTTGATTTAATCGCCAACCACCGATTTTCAGTTCCTGCGAGCCAGCAGGTAAAAATGATAGCCTCGTTAAGCAAAGCCTCAGGTATTGAAGGTATGGTAGGTGGACAGGCACTGGATATAGAAGCGACTGATAAAGAAATTAGCGTGTCTCAGCTAGCGCGTATTCATCAGTTAAAAACGGGCGCCTTACTAAACTGTGCAATTACACTTGGTGCATTAAGTGCTAATAGCTGCGATGAACATACTCTAAAGCAGTTGAACTTATTCGGCCAAGCAATAGGTCTGGCTTTTCAGGTACAAGACGATATCCTAGATGTAGAAGCTGATACTGAAACATTAGGTAAGCCACAAGGTTCAGATATTGCCGCCAATAAAGCAACTTACCCTGCTTTATTGGGAATGGCAGGTGCAAAGCAAAAAGCACAAGACTTACTAGCTCAAGCTCATCAAGCTCTTGAGGCAATTGATTACGACACCAGCGAACTGGCAAGCCTTGCTAGCTATATCGTTGAACGTAATTATTAATGCCTAAAAAAGAAAGACAAAATAACTAAAAAATCAGAGCAGCAATGGGCTATAATGCACTCTGGTTAGCGAAGGATGTATATAAAATCATGACACTTGATAGTAGCAAGTATCCATTATTAAGTTTGGTTGACGAACCAGCACAACTGCGTGATTTAGCGCAAGACAAGTTACCTGCGTTTAGTAAAGAGTTACGCGAATACCTACTTAACTCAGTTTCGCAAAGTAGTGGTCATTTAGCATCAGGTTTAGGCACTGTTGAACTAACGGTTGCGCTTCATTATGTTTATAACACGCCTGAAGATCGTTTAGTATGGGACGTGGGTCATCAAGCATACCCACACAAAATCTTAACTGGTCGTCGTGACCAAATGCATACTATTCGTCAAAAAGACGGCTTACACCCTTTCCCATTCCGTGAAGAAAGCCCTTACGACACCTTCAGTGTAGGTCATTCGAGCACTTCAATTTCGGCTGCACTAGGTATGGCCATCGCTGCTGAAAAAGAAGGTAAAGATCGTAAAACAGTTGCTGTTATTGGAGATGGTGCGATTACTGCAGGTATGGCATTTGAAGCGATGAACCACATGGGTGATGTAAACCCTAATGTGCTAATTATCTTAAATGATAATGAAATGTCGATCTCTGAAAACGTGGGTGCACTAAACAATCACTTTGCACGTATTTTGTCTGGTAGCTTCTACACCAATATTCGTGAAGGTAGCAAAAAACTTCTTTCAGGCTTACCACCTGTGAAAGAGCTTGCCAGCCGAATGGAAGAACATTTAAAAGGTATGGTCATTCCAGGTACTTTCTTTGAAGAGTTAGGCCTAAATTACATCGGCCCAATCGATGGTCATGATGTTAATATGTTGGTCGATACCTTACGTAACATGCGTAACCTTAAAGGTCCGCAATTACTGCATATCAAAACACAAAAAGGTAAAGGTTATAAACCTGCTGAAGCGGATCCAATTGGCTACCATGGCGTACCAAAATTTGATCCTAGCATGTCTAAATTACCAAAATCAAAACCTGGCGCGGCTACATTTTCTAATGTATTTGGTGACTGGTTATGCGATATGGCAGCACAAGACGACAAGCTGATGGCAATTACCCCAGCGATGCGTGAAGGTTCTGGCATGGTGCGCTTTTCTAAAGAGTACCCTGCGCAATACTTTGATGTAGCTATTGCTGAACAACATGCTGTAACGCTTGCAGCTGGCCTTGCCTGTGAAGGCTTAAAACCTGTTGTTGCTATTTATTCAAGTTTTTTGCAACGCGCTTACGACCAACTTATCCACGATGTGGCATTACAAAACTTACCTGTTTTATTTGCTATTGACCGTGCAGGAATTGTAGGTGCAGATGGTGAAACTCACCAAGGAGCCTATGACTTGAGCTTTATGCGCTGTATTCCTAACATGATTATCATGGCACCAAGCGATACTAATGAGTGCCGCCAAATGTTGTATACAGGTTACCAATGCAATCAACCTGTTGCTGTTCGTTACCCTCGAGGTAGTGCGGGTAATTGTGACGTTGAATCGACAATGAGCGCGATTGAAATTGGTAAAGCGCGTAGCATCAAGCTAGGTAGCAAATTGGCAATCTTGTCGTTTGGTACGCTATTAGAGAACGCCAAAGTAGTCGCCGATGAACTTAACGCAACAGTGATTGATATGCGCTTTATTAAGCCTCTTGATACTGATGCTATTAGCGAATTACTAGCTAGCCATGATGTGATTGTTACCTTAGAAGACAACGCCATTGCGGGCGGTGCAGGTTCTGCTGTGAATGAGCACCTAGCTGCAATTAAGGCTAACGTGTCTATCTTAAACTTAGGTATTCCAGATGAATTCATTAAGCATGGCACGCAAGATGAAATGCACGCCGAAATGGGCTTAGATGCTAATGGCATCTTAGCTAGCATCAAAGAGTTCATGGCTTAAGCCAAACAGCATTCACAAAAAAGGAGCTTTAAAGCTCCTTTTTTAATACCAATCCGATTAATTAAGTAGTCTATTTTGAGGCAATTAAACCTCGTTGATAACAAGGCAAAAATTTCGTTATTTAGTTGTTCTAAATGAGAAATTTTTAACGCAGTTAGCGACAGGTTTAATCCCTCAAAATGATTAAGTATTATTGCGGGTTGGTATAATACCAATGGAAACTCTATCGCATCCAAATTTTTATATCGGCTAAGCCATTAGCTTGTAATGCACTGAGCTGCTGATCAACATTATTGCTTTGCTCGAACTCAAAGGCATCTAATTGCTCATCAAAGGTAATGTTTGCAACACCATCACCACCACGCTTTTTAACTTGATGTAATGCGATATCAGCAAGATTGACTGAAGTTTCCCAACCAATAACTTGTCCACCCAATAAAGGTAATGGGTAGAAAGACCAGCCAATCGACGCAGTAATGGTGGTTGACTCACCATTTGGTAATCTAAATGGATTTGCTGCAATCGCTTCACATAAATCAGCAACATAATTGTCTATCGCTGTACGTTTGAAATCACGTAGTAAGAGTAAAAACTCATCACCACTCCAACGTGCGACATAGTCAGAACCTTGTGTACGGCTATTAAGTAAGGTTGCCATTTGCTGTAAACAGCTATCGCCTGCAAGTGGCCCATAAGCATCATTAATTCGGCTAAAGTTATCAAAGTTAATGATCAACAATACCAATGATTTGCCCTGCGCTTGTAATGACTGCGAGTTTCGCTGGAAGTGCTCGATATCTTTTGGTAGTTGATCAAACAAGAAACGGCGGCTACGTAATCCAGTAAGCTCATCAGAATGGCTAACTAACTTAAGCTGTGAATTTACTTGATTAAGCTTATCGTTGGCTTCACGAAGCTCAACAGTTCGTTCTGTTACTAAGCTCTCAAGAGCTAATTGTTTACGTTTCTCTTGCGCTCTAAATACCCAGAACACAAGATAAAACAATAAAATAAAGCTGCTGGTGATCAAAAGTCTGAAATAGATAGTCTCGTCAAAGCGACGCGGCACCACAAAACTATACTCAGTACGACGTGCTTTTTGCCAATCTTCACCACGGCGTTTTGCTTCAAGCTGGAATAAAAAAGAACCCGGCGGTAAGTTGGTATAAATTGCCTCACGACGAGTATTAGCATAACGCCAGTCACTGTCCAAGCCACTTAAGCGGTAACGGAACTCAATACTTGAAGGGGCATAATAATCAATCGCAGTATATTTTAATGTCACATCACGCTCATCAATTTGCAGCTCAGGTTTATTACCTAAGGTTGCCGTACTTAAATGACGAAGCGGCGTGATCAGGCTTTCAATACGAGGTTTCAGAGCTTGCACACCAAAGAGCTCAACACTCTTTGGAATTTCAACAACACCTTGTAGGCTTGGGTACCAAATAGAGTTACCTGTATCTGCCACAGCATCATGGCCAAGACCGGCACAACATTGACTAGCTTTACCATCGAGCTGACGGTCAAACGATGAGATCACTTGTTCTACTTTTAAGCTCTCAATGTCAGTACCAAACTGCTCTACCGGCATGCGATATACGCCTTTCATGGTACTTACCCAAATACGCTTTAACTGCTTATCGTAAACGAGACTAAAAATAGACCCATACGGTAGACCATCGGTCGCATCTAACTGACGCCACTGACCTTTGGTACTGCGATAAAATAGACCATCGTTAAGTGAGCCTATTAATATCCCCACCCCTTCAATATTTAAAATACTGGTGACGTAAGCACTTTCTAAACTAGTTTGGTCGCCAATTTTCTCAATACCTCGGTCGGTAAAGTAATAAGCCCCTTTACTGGTACCAATTAAGCCAAAGTTTTGCTCATCAAGAACATAGGTTATAAATTTACTGCTTAAGAATGCATTGTAAGCAAATGGTGTTAAACCACCATAACTTAAGCGATACATACCTCGGCCAGTACCAAGCCAAAAACCGCCTTTGCTAGAACGGCTAATTGCGAATACAGGGTTATCTCGTAGCGCTCGCCCAGGGACTGTATATAAGTTTTGGTTTTCGTAATAAAACACACCGCGACCAGTTGCGATGTACAAACGGTCACCATCAAATTGTAAGTCGTGCACCGCAGCTCGACCAAATTGATTACTCGGAATTTGATTTACAAAATTTTTGTTATAATCGAAGTAGCCAACACCACTTCGATTGGCCACCCATAATTTGCCATCAGGTGCTTGGCTAATAGCCATCACCGCTTCTGTCATATTTGAAATAGCAGAGTGACGTTCAATACGCCCCTCATGAGCAAGCCATAAACCTTCACTGAAGCTTGCCAGCCAAATATTATTTTGATTATCACGAAAGATATCAGCAAACCAAATACTCTGATCTAGCTGACTTGGCTCAACCCATTGCCAATCACCTGAGTTATCACGAAATAACAGCCTGCCATAGGTCGAAATCCATAACGCCCCATCAGAGTCACTCATAAACTTATAAACAGCAGAGTTACTCGCATTTGGAAGTGGGAATGGACGCAGCTCATCATCTAAATCAAGAAAATAAGCACCTAGCTCTGAGGCTAGGTATAAGTTACCTTCAAGCCAAGCCATATCATGAATAATGGTTTGTGCTAATCGTTCAGGTAATGACACTTTTGCAGTGAGTTCTAATCGTAATTTTGCAAAGTCAGAAGAGGTATTAGTTAAGCGCAGTAAGTGACGCTCATTAACCAGCCAAATACCTTCTGGCGACAAAGCCATTTGACTCACTGAACCAACAATTTGCGTAATTGCAGTGGCATTAGATACCGGTACGATTAACGCTGAGTTTTGATTTAGTGTGACTTGATTTCGAGCAACATAATAAAGGCCGTTCGCGGCAATCCAGATACTACCTTTGGAGTCTTCAAGAATATCCCGCACAGGGCCTTTGACGTTAAAGGTTTGCGACATCATAGTTTTAGGATCAAGTGTCACCAAGCCATTTTTGGTACCTACCCAAAGTAATCCAGTGCTATCAACCAATAACTTATTAATACCGTTACTTGGCAGGAAGTCGCTATTTTGCGTATTGAAGTTGGTGAAAGTATTACCATCAAATCGGCTTAAGCCAAACTGTGTGCCTAGCCACATATAGCCTTGCTCATCTTGAGCAATACTTTTTAAAGATTGTGATGGCAAGCCATTTTGGATGTTCCACTGTTTAACGACATAGTCAGTAATAGATGCAAACACAGGCATGCTGCAAAGCATCAACAAACAGACAACTAGAAATCGCATCATATACTTGCCACCAAGTAACACTTAACTCATCGTTTAAAAAGGCAAATAGCCAGCTTTAAACAAGGCTTGAACACAAATTAATGAAAATATACCTGCTAAAATATCATCAGCCATGATGCCCAAGCCACCGTGTAAACGTCTATCGAGAATTCTGATAGGACCTGGTTTAGCGATATCAAAAAAACGAAACAACAAAAAACCAACCAACAGTGACTGCCAATTCAGTGCAGCACCAATCATGGTGATATAATAACCAGCAACTTCATCCCAAACAATGGCAGGATGATCGTGTACCCCTAAGTCATCTGCCGTTTTACCACATGCCCAAATACCAAATACGCTGATCACGATTGCAAACACAATCTGTAACCATAGCGGAAAGTACATTGTGGTAAAAATAAACGGCAATGCAGCAAAGGTACCAAAGGTGCCTGGAGCTTTAGGCGCAAGGCCTAAGCCAAAACCCAAACCAAAAAATTGGTGTGGGCGTTTTAAATTGAATAAACGGTTATTGCTCAAACCGGCTCCTTCGTGAAGTGCTGAAACCCCTTGCCTTGATAGTTAAATTTTTCACCATCAAGTAATAGTTCAATGTCACTTTCGCCACTTTTAATTTGCCCAACACAACTTGCTTCAACACCATATTGGCGCAACTTCATATCAACCATGCTTTTATTACTTTCAGGCACAGTAAACAGCAACTCATAATCGTCACCGTAATTTAAGATATAATCAAACTGCTCTGCACGTGGAATTGAAGAGTTTAGTGCATCAGAGACTGGCACTTTATCGACATTGATCACAGCACTGACTTGCGATAGCGCTAAAATATGTCCTAAATCAGCTAATAAGCCATCAGATATATCAATCGCCGCAGAGGCTGCACCTCGTAACACCTGCCCCGCTGCAACACGCGGAGTCGGGTAATCAAAGCGATTATTTAAATAATTTAAATGTTCAGGGGCAATATCAAGTCCTTGTTTACGAGCTTCAATTGCCACACCAGCATCACCTAATGGGCCTGTTACATAAATCCAATCGCCAACTTTAGCACCACTACGACGTAGTGCTTTGCCTTCAGGTACGATGCCTTTAGCACAAATTGTAATAGTTAAAGGGCCTTGGGTGGTATCACCGCCAATTATCTGCACATTGAAGTACTCTGCAATTTCATGCATACCTTCGGTGAACTCTTCAAGCCATTCTATGTTTACTTCTGGCAAAGTTAAGCCAACCGAAATCCACGTTGGTTCTGCCCCCATAGCCGCCAGATCACTTAAGTTAACAGCTAAAGCTCGATGCCCAAGAGCACGAGGAGAGATGTCATCAAAAAAGTGTACCCCCGCAACTAACGTGTCTGTTGTTACTGCCAATTGGCAGTTTTCAGGCACAGATACCAAGGCACAATCGTCACCAATACCTAGGTTCACATCATGGCGAATAATACCACGGCCTTTAAAGTAACGATTGATTAATTCAAATTCCTTCATACACAAAAAAGCCGGCCCAAGCCGGCTCTCCTTTTACGGTGCTACTTACTTACGCAGTTCTTTCACTGCTTTATCAAGTACACCGTTGACAAACTTATGACTGTCTTCAGCACCAAACATCTTAGCAAGCTCAATGCCTTCATTGATTGCTACTTTGTAAGGTACGTCTTCACGGAATTTCAACTCATAGCCAGACAGACGTAAAATTGCTTTTTCGACCATGTCTAACTCATCAGCTGGGCGTGCTAAATGTGGCGCAACGATTTCATCTAATTGCTTACAGTTAACAACAACACCGCGTGCTAGGTCTTTGAAATATTCGACGTCGATCTTAGTCACATCATTTTCAATTAACATTTGCTGTTCGATATCAGCAATCGGGTTACCGCTTAACTGCCAAGAGTATACGGCTTGAAGTGCTAAGATACGTGCTTTACGTCTTGCTGCTGGTTTCACAGAGATTCCTTAAACTTAAATTTTGTCTAACACATTAACCATTTCAAGCGCACCTAAAGCAGCTTCGCCGCCTTTATTACCCATTTTGGTACCTGCGCGCTCAATTGCTTGCTCAATGCTTTCAGTGGTTAATACGCCAAATGCAACCGGGATATCATACTCAAGAGATACTTGCGCAAGACCTTTGTTTGATTCGCCAGCGACTAAATCAAAGTGTGGCGTACCACCTCTGATCACTACGCCTAAAGCGATGATTGCATCGTGTTCTTTCTTTGCTGCAACGCGTTTCGCTGCTAAAGGTAATTCAACGGCACCTGGTACGTAAACAACAGTAATGTCGTCTTCAGATACGCCACCTGTGCGCTTAAGCTCATCAACAGCACCTGCTAATAGGCTGCTACCAATAAAGTCATTAAAGCGAGAAATGACAATGGCAAACTTTTTGCCCGGTGCGTATTTGTTACCTTCAATAATTTTCATTTAATAACCCTAAAAAATAAGTTTAAGCGGTTGCGATTGCGCAAAAATTACGGCGCATAATACCACAAAAATATAAAAGTAGCCTAGTAAATCTGTTTTCCAACAATTTGCCTAATTATGACTGCGGCTCAACGTAGTCAACCACTTCTAAGTGGAAACCAGATAACGCATGGTACTTTTTAGGACGGCTCATCAAGCGCATCTTTTCAATACCTAAATCAGCAAGGATCTGTGAACCCACCCCCACAGTACGCGATGTACCTTGGAATTTACGGTGACTAACATTTTCGCCAGCATCTTGTGCAGCAAATGCTTTAACGGTTGCTTCTAGGTCTTCCGTTGATTCTTGCTTACCTAAAATAACCAGTACGCCGTTGTGCTCAGCGATATAAGCCATAGCATCTGATAAGCCCCAGCTACGATCAGCACTTCTATCTGATAATAAGATGTCATTGAAGGTACTTTGTAAGTGAACACGAACTAACGTCGGCTCATCTTTAGATACTTCACCTTTTTGTAGGACATAGTGAAGTTGACCATCAATGGTGTCTTTGTAAGTAACTAAATCAAATTCGCCGTGATCAGTTGGCAATTTACACTTGGCAACACGCTCGATGGTGGTTTCGTTTAGGTTTCTGTATTCGATTAAATCTGCAATAGTGCCAATCTTTAAGTCATGCTCTTTAGCAAAAATTTCAAGATCTGGGCGACGTGCCATAGTGCCATCAGCATTTAAGATTTCAACAATCACTGATGAAGGCTCAAGGCCCGCTAAACGCGCTAAATCACAACCCGCTTCGGTATGACCCGCTCGAGTTAGCACGCCACCTGGTTGCGCCATAATAGGAAAGATATGCCCCGGTTGAACAATATCGCTTGGCACGGCACCTTTAGCAATAGCAGCTTGTACTGTACGAGCACGATCAGCTGCAGAAATACCTGTCGTTACGCCTTTCGCCGCTTCAATAGACATGGTGAAGTTAGTCGAAAAAGCAGCACCATTATTTTTAACCATGAGTGGTAACTCTAACTGTTGACAACGCTCTTGTGTCATAGTTAAACAAATTAAACCACGGCCATGCGTTGCCATAAAGTTGATGGCATCTGCACTGATATGCTCTGCTGCGATGATTAAATCGCCTTCATTTTCTCTGTCTTCATCGTCCATTAAAATAACCATTTTACCGGCTTTAATGTCATCGATAATTTCTTGCGCGCTGTGTAAATTCATAATATGCCCATGAGAGTATTATTAATAGTGACTATCTTTGCTTATTTAATAAAGCCAGCTTGTGCTAGCAAGCTCATTGATATGTCTGAACGGGAAGGTTGTTCGGCCCCTTTTATTAGGCGCTCTAAATAGCGAGCAATCTGGTCAACTTCTAAGTTCACCTGAGTACCCACCTGAAATTCTGCAATCGTTGTTTGTTCAGCGGTATGCGGAACAATAGTAAGCTTAAAGCGGTTTTGTTCGACCTCATTGACCGTTAAGCTAATGCCATCAATACATACCGAACCTTTGTACGGAATGTATTTCATTAAATCATTGTCTGTACTTAACCAGTACTCTGTTGCACGGGCATTAGGACTGATACTTTCTACAGTCGCAATACCATCAACATGACCTGATACTAAATGCCCGCCTAGGCGAGAAACGGGTTGCATGGCTTTTTCGAGGTTGACTGTTTGTCCTTTTTTATAATGCGCAAACCCAGTTAAGCTGATTGTTTCGTTAGATAAGTCAGCACTAAAACCATCGCTATGTTTAGCGACAACCGTTAAACACACACCATTAGTGGCAATACTGTCACCGAGCTTGACGTCTTTCATATCCAAATTAGTGCTTTGAATACGAATAGCCAGATCGCCTTGCTTTTGTGTTAGTTCAACAATTTTACCTGTTGCTTCAATAATTCCAGTAAACATAGTGCTACTCTTTATTTTTCAATTTTTGTGGCTTGCTTTGCTTTGTAGCTGTTAAGCGAATATCGTCGCCAATCATCACTGTATCAGTAAAAGTCAGTTCAGTGATATCACTCATCACGGTAACTTCTGCAAAGTTTAGTAAGCTTTTGCCCATATCACCTATTAACTTAGGGGCAATATAAACGATGTATTCGTCAATTAAATCCTGCTCAGCAAACACCCCTGCAAGGGTCGCTCCTGCTTCGAGCCATATCTGATTAAATTGTAGTTCAGCAAGACGCTTTAAAACCGCGGATAAATCAACTTTATTATTAACTGCTGGTACAACTTCGTGTTTAACAAAGTGAGGCCATTGATGTTGTTTATCAAGCGATGTAGTGAAAATAATCACCGGACTTTCAATGCTAAATAATGTAAGTTCAGGCGTTAACCTATTTTGTGAATCAATAATCACTCGAGTAGGCTGGCGCAAAGGCAAGGATGTAGGCATAGCAAATGGCAGTTCATCAACGCGCACATTGAGTTTTGCATTATCAGTAATGACTGTGTCAGCCCCCGTCAAGATAGCGCAACTTTGCGCACGATATGCTTGCACATCTTGGCGCGCTTTAGGACCAGTAATCCATTTACTTTGACCATTATTTAGCGCGGTTTTGCCATCTAAACTACAGGCCATTTTACAAGTCACATATGGTACCCCTGTTTCCATACGCTTTAAAAAGCCTTTGTTTAGGTCACGCGCTTGTTGCTCAAGTAAACCGGATGCCACTGAAATACCAGCATCGGCTAAAATCTGTAGACCACGACCACTCACCGCAGGGTTAGGATCGACCATGGCAGCAATAACCTTACTGACACCAGCTGCTTTTAAACCTTCGGCACAAGGCGGAGTGCGTCCATAATGACTACAAGGCTCTAAAGTTACATATGCTGTGGCGCCTTTCGCATTGTCGCCAGCCACAGCCAAGGCATTTACTTCAGCATGGCCCTGCCCTGCTAGTTGATGAAACCCTTCACCGACTATTTCGCCATCTTTAACCAGTACACAGCCAACATTAGGGTTTGGAGTCGTGGTAAAACGCCCTTGTTTAGCAAGCTCAATGGCACGCGCCATATAAGCAATATCAAGCTCTGTGAATGACATAATTAATCACCTAAACGAGCGATTTCTTCACCAAACTCGCGAATATCTTCAAATGAACGATATACAGATGCAAAACGCACATAGGCCACTTTGTCGAGTTTTTTCAGTGACTCCATGATGCACTCGCCAATTAAATGGCTAGATATTTCACGCTCACCAGTAGCACGAAGTTGAGATTTAATAATGTTAACGACTTCGTCGACCTGCTCAGTGCTAACTGGGCGTTTCTCTAAAGCGCGATGCAAGCCATTGAGTAACTTATCTTCGTTAAATGGTTCGCGACTACCGTCTTGCTTAATCACTCTTGGCATCACAAGTTCAGCGCCTTCAAAGGTGGTAAAGCGCTCATGGCATTCGTTACATTCACGTCGACGTCTAACTTGGTGACCACCGCCAACAAGTCGAGAATCAATTACTTTGGTATCTTTTGCGGTGCAAAAAGGGCAATGCATAGGGTTCAACTTCCGTTTATAAAAAACAAAAAAAGGCCGCTTACTAAGCGGCCTTTATAATAGCAAAAAACAACGCTATTGTTATCTTAATTACGGTTTAACCAGTAATTAAGCGTAAACTGGTAATTTTTTACAGATAGCTTTAACTTTCTCTTTTACTTCTGCTTGTACAGACTCATCGTTGATGTTGTCTAGTACGTCACAGATCCAGCCTGCAAGCTCTTTTGACTCAGCTTCTTTGAAACCACGGCGAGTAATAGCCGGAGAACCAATACGAAGACCAGACGTTACGAACGGTGAACGTGGGTCGTTTGGTACTGAGTTTTTGTTAACAGTGATGTTAGCGTTACCTAGTGCAGCGTCAGCATCTTTACCTGTGATATCTTTGTCAATTAGGTCAAGAAGGAATAAGTGGTTGTCTGTTTTACCAGAAACAACTTTATAGCCACGCTCTTGAAGTACTTCAACCATAGCTTGAGCGTTCTTAACAACTTGTGCTTGGTACGCTTTGAACTCTGGCTGTAATGCTTCTTTGAAAGCAACCGCTTTAGCAGCGATGATGTGGCATAAAGGACCACCTTGACCACCAGGGAAAACAGCACTGTTTAGCTTTTTGTAGATCTCTTCATCACCACATGCAGAAACGATTAGACCGCCACGAGGGCCTGCTAATGTTTTGTGAGTTGTCGTAGTAACAACGTGTGCATGAGGAATTGGGCTTGGGTATACACCCGCTGCGATAAGACCAGCAACGTGAGCCATATCTACGAATAAATATGCACCAACTTTATCAGCGATTTCACGGAATTTAGCCCAGTCAACAACGCCTGAGTATGCAGAGAAACCAGCGATGATCATTTTTGGCTTATGCTCTAATGCAAGTGCTTCAACTTGAGCGTAATCAATTTCGCCAGTTTCGTCATTTAGGCCGTATTGAATTGCATTATACGTTTTACCAGAAAAGTTAACGTGTGAACCGTGAGTTAAGTGACCACCATGAGCTAAGCTCATACCTAGTACTGTATCATGCGGCTGAAGAAGAGCTTGGAAAACAGCTGCGTTTGCTTGTGAACCCGCATGCGGTTGGACGTTAGCGTAATCTGTGCCGAATAATTCGTTTGCACGATCAATTGCTAGTTGCTCAACAACGTCAACATGCTCACAACCGCCATAGTAACGTTTGCCTGGGTAACCTTCAGCGTATTTGTTGGTAAGCTGAGAACCCTGCGCTTCAAGTACGCGTGGGCTACAGTAGTTTTCAGACGCGATCAGTTCGATGTGCTCTTCTTGACGAGCCGTCTCTTTAGTGATGGCTGCAAATAACTCTGGATCGAAATCCGAAATATTCATGCTACGTTCTAACATGGGGTCTCCTAAGGCAACGTGTATGGTGTTTTTTGAAGGCTGTATTGTACGCTTAAAACGCACTTTTGCCTATCTTGTAAAGATGAACATATTTAAACAGGGATTGAATTTATTTCACAGTGTTTTAATAATGATATTTTTTTAT
>NZ_JAKEVN010000077.1:0-20787 GCF_022398505.1 Pseudoalteromonas sp. Isolate3
CTGTTAAACTTTTAACTTAACTTTTAATACTTAAGAGAGCTCTCAATGAAAGAAATCCGATCTTTTGTGAAATCTGCGTCATTATCTGAATTAGAAAAAGCAAAACAGCTAATTGACACAGCAATCGAGAAATATACTCAACAGCAAGAAGCTAAAAAAGAAGTACTCGATCTACTAAAAGAAAAAGGACTTACATTAGAAGATCTACAGGATGTAGCAACAACTGATAAGCGTACTAAAGTAAAACCAAAATATCGCATCGAATTTAATGGTGAAATTGTTGAATGGACAGGCCGTGGTAAACGTCCTAAAGCTTTCCAAGGTGTAGATCTAACAAAACACCTCGCTTAATTTTTGCTTTAAAGAATAGGAAGGGAAGCGTATGCTTCCCTTTTTTTATGTCGATAATAGTCAGATAAAATGAAGTACGTACTCAGACCCTATCAACAAGAGGCCGTAGCACGCACAGTTGCTCACTTTCGACAAACTGATGATGCAGCACTTATTGTGTTACCAACAGGTGCAGGTAAGAGTCTTGTTATTGCTGAACTTGCGCGTATTGCCAAACAAAAAATTATGGTGCTTGCTCATGTTAAAGAGTTGGTAGAGCAAAACGCTGAGAAATACACCAGCTTTGGTTTTAAGGCCAGCATATTTTCAGCGGGTTTAAAGCAAAAGTCTTTAACTGAACAAGTCACCTTTGCAAGTGTGCAGTCACTGGCGCGAAATACAAAACAGCTAACCGACGCCTATTCATTATTGATCATTGATGAATGCCACCGTGTAAGCGGTGATGAAAAAAGCCAATACGGACGGGTGATAGCGAGTCTAAAAAAACAAAATCCTAGTCTTAAAGTACTTGGACTAACCGCGACTCCATTTCGAATGGGCATGGGGTGGGTTTATCATCATCACTATCATGGCTTTGTTAGAGGTGATAGCGATGCGCCATTTAAAAAGTGTATTTTTGAGTTACCACTGCGATATATGATCAAAAATGGCTATTTAACGCCGCCTCACGAGGTGGATGCTGCGATTAGTCATTATGACTTTTCATCACTGCCGAGTGATTCATTTGGTCGTTACAGTGTCGAGAATATGAATGCGTTATTGAAAGATAACACTCGCGCGACAAAAGCTATTATCAACCAAGTAATAGAATATAGTGAGCAGCGTCATGGTGTAATGATCTTTGCGGCAACTGTGATGCACGCCAAAGAAATAACAGGCTACTTACCTGAGCATAATACTGCACTGATTACTGGTGATACCGATAATCAAGAACGCGATAGGATTATTAATCAATTTAAAGCAAAAAAAATAAAGTATTTAGTCAATGTATCAGTACTTACGACAGGCTTTGATGCCCCTCATGTTGATTACATCGCAATTTTAAGGCCTACAGAATCGGTGAGTTTATACCAACAAATTGTAGGTAGGGGACTTCGTTTAAGCGAAGGTAAAGAAGATTGCTTAGTTATTGACTATGCTGGTAATGGCTTTGATTTGTTTTATCCTGAGGTAGGTAGTATCAAAGCACAAAGTGATAATGAGCCAGTACAAGTACTTTGCCCTGGTTGTGGGTTTGCGAATATTTTTTGGGGTAAAACTGATAGCGAAGGTAAAGTTGTTGAGCACTTTGGCAGGCGTTGCCAAGGGTTGCTGGAAAATGATGAAGTGCAAGTACAGTGTGATTATCGTTTTCGTTTTAAAGAATGTGAGCACTGTGGTGAACAAAATGACATAGCAGCAAGGCAGTGTCAGTCATGTGGTGCTATGATGGCAGATCCTGATGATAAACTAAGAGAAGCGCTTAATCTAAAAGATGCTTTGGTATTAAGGTGTAGTGGTTTGTCGGCACAGTTGCTTGCTAAAGGTTTACTTAAAATTAGTTACTATGATGAAGACGGTGCAAGTTGTGATGAAGTATTTAATTTAACCAACGATACGGGGCGGTTTATCTTTAATAAGCAATTTGGCAAACGAGCGGCACCCGGTTACAGTCCCGTTGAATGGCAAAGCGCAGAACAAGTTGTTGAATTACAGAAGCAACTACTTGCACCAGACTTTGTGATTGCCCGTAAAAATAAAAAATACGGTTGGAAAGTGGCTGAAAAGCTATTTGATTATCAGGGGAGTTACCGTAAAGCGAATCAATTGAGTTGATTCGCTTTACGAAATTGGGGCAGACCTATTTTTCTTCGGCCATTAAACCCCAGCCGTCACCATATCCATTGTGACCATTTGCGATGCTCTCTAAGTATTGCTCTGTTTGGCTAAGTAAAGTGTGATCTGGCACCATTTTCACACGAGTAATTACTTCCCACACCCCTGTATCAGGGCATTTGTTTAATTCCGTAGAAGGTGCAAGCTCATCACTTTCAATTACTTTTGAAAATTTTTCTGCTTCTGGTTTTTGTTCAAAAAGAATATAGAAATCGATGGTTTGCATACTGGTTAAGTCGACACCAGCTTCAGCAATTTCAGCTAATAATTGACCGTTTTCGTCATCAGGGAAGTGCATTTAGTCGCTCGTTCATTATAAATCTAGGTATTATCCGCTATTGTAGCGAAAATAAAAGTTTAACGCGTACTAATTTTAACATTTCAATTATGTCAGTGGCTATAACGCTGTGTTAATATCATTTTGTACTCATTTTAGATTATGACTCTTCCAAAAAAGTAAGGATAATTTTTGTATACTCGGCATCTCTATTTTGTCTTTTTGCTTTTCTGTTCTTCGTATAGCCAGTACTCAATTGGTACGGAAGGGATTATTAAAGATTATAAAATACAAGGGATTAGTGGCGAGCTTGAGGGGAACGTTGAGCTTTACATTAAACAACTTGTTGATGAAAAAAACTCTAAGGCTCTAAAGCGTCATGCTAAAAGCCAAGTTGAAATGAGTTTAAAAGCTCTTGGCTACTATAAACCTACCATTAAAATTAGCTTCGATAACGCAGAGCAGCTTTTGATAGTTAATGTTGAACGCGGCCCTGTTACACGAGTTGCAGATATCAAAGTGACTATCACTGGTTCAGGTAAAGATGACGCTGAATTCATGTCTGTAGTCAACAGCATCAAAATAAAACAGGGTGATTTTTTAAATCACGGTAAATATGAGGCCGCTAGAAAACGCATTGAAAGCCAACTATTAGAGTTAGGTTACTTTGATGCAAAATGGCATGAGCATAAATTAGCGGTGTCTTTGAAAAATAATAACGCGAGAGTCATTTTTAATGTTGATACTGGGCCTCGGTACCAGTTTGGTGATATCACAATCGGCAGTGAGACTCCCGCTGAAAAATATATTCGCTCACTAGCGGAGTTTAAACAAGGCCAGCCTTATAAAGCGACTGAGATTTCTGATTACAATTTAGCATTGTCGAGCACGCCTTATTTTGCGAGTGTGCGTGTTTATGCTGACATTGCTAAACGTAAAAATAATCAAGTGCCAATTAATGTTGATGTGTTACATAAACCTGCAAATAGCTTCGAAGTGGGTGGCGGTTATAGCACCGACCTTGGGCCAAAAGTTCGCTTTAAATGGACAAAACCCTGGATCACTGAAGATGGTCATTACTTAGAGAGCAATCTGAATGTATCAGAACGTCAGCAAGATATCTCTCTCGGCTATACGGTACCTGTAGATGACCCTAACGATGATTTATGGCGTTTTTCTTTGGGCTACAAACTAGAAGACGAATTAACCAATGATTTATATAGCCGCATATTTACAGGCCAATTACAGCGCCAATGGCTAACAGACGACGATTGGGTACGCACTGCATTTTTAAGGCGTGACTATGAAACTTACCGTATTGGTGATGAAGAGCAAAGTGCAAAAATGTTAATGCCTGGCATCAGTTATGCCAAGAAAGACACTGAAGGAGGCACAACGCCATATAAAGGCTATCAATGGATGATGTCAGCCGAATTTGGTTTAAAAGATATGATGTCTTCAACTAACATTTTGCGATTACAACTGCAAAATGCTTGGTTAACCACGTTTGCAGATCGCCATATGCTGTTTTTAAGAGCCAACCTAGGCGCAATGCTGGTCGATAATATCAATGAAGTTCCTCTATCTTTGCGCTTTTATGCGGGTGGTGACCAAAGTGTGCGTGGTTTTGCTTATGAATCTATTTCGCCTGAAGATGAAGAAGGACGTTTGATAGGTGGTAAATATTTAATGAGCGGAACCGTTGAATATAACTACCAATTTGCCGAGCATTGGCGAGCAGCCTTATTTGTTGATAGTGGTACCGCGACAAATGATTTTACTGATCGTGTAGAAGTTGGGGCTGGTTTTGGTTTTAGGTATTTAACACCGGTTGGTCCTGTGCGTATCGACCATGCTTGGGGTCTGACAAAAGAAAGTAAAAGCACTCGACTAAGTATTACCATAGGGCCTGAAATCTAATGAAGATGTTAAAAAAGATAACCAAGGTTCTATCAATTACATTGACAAGTTTGGCAGTCATTGTGTTTTGTTTGTTGTTCACAGCACCCGGTAATCACTTTATTGCATACTCTGCTAATAAGCTAGTTGATGGCTTAACAATTAAGTTGCCATCAGGGCGTTTTTTATATAACGATGCGTTTGATGTTTTCTTTGAAAACCAAGGTATCATGCTTGATGCAAAGCAACTAAAAGTTGATTTGTTCTGGTGGCGTTGTGATGGTATTTGTATTGAAAATTTAAGCGCCCAGTCGATTGATTTAAATATTAAAAAGCAAGCTTCATCAACTGAACCTCGTAATGAATCAGAGCAAGAAGTAGAACAAGCCACACAAATTAGCTTACCAATAAAAATCACTCTAAACCGAGTTGCAATTAATCGGTTTAGTTTAGTGCATGCCAGTGCCGACGTAACAGTAAATAAATTAAGCCTTGAGGGGCGCGCCGAAGCATCAGACGTCACAGTGAATTCATTGAATATTGCTGACATAGAGGTGTTATTGCATGAAACTAAAGAGCAGCCTAAGTCGACTCCACTAAAGGAGGTACCGGCACTACCAGAAATCGATACTACGCTCCCGGTTAACCTCCAAGTTAATCAATTTCGAATCAGCAAGGTTGCTATTACACCTTCTGGGGTAGAAGAGGCTCAGCTGGTTGAAAATATTGAATTGGTCGCTTCAGTTAATGGCAGTGATATTAACCTTGAAAAACTTGCTGCACGCTATCAGCAATGGCAATTACAAACCAAGCTAACGGCTGAACTCTCTGGTGATAATACTGTTAGTGGCTCGCTGTCGGTAGGTAACACTGAGCATCAAGCTAATTTAACTGTTTTAGGCCCACTTGCTAATTTAAAGTTAGATTTAGTAACTCAGGGGACATACCCAGCAAAGCTAAAAGGGACTGTGAATTTAAGAGAAACAAATTTTCCATTTGATTTAACAGGCCAGATAGAAAAGTGGCAAATTGAAACTAATACACAAAACCTGCAATTAACTGACTTTGATTTACAAGCCAAAGGCCACGCCGATGCTTATGAAGTCGATTTGAGCTTAGTCACACAGTTAGACGCGTTACCGGCAATGACTGTGAAATCGCAACTACAGGGTAGTTTAACAAGTGCAAAACTGAAGCAATTAAACCTTAATGCGAATGACAGTAACGCAGTAGTAACCGCTTCGGTTGATTGGTCAAATGGGGTAAAAAGTCAATTTAAAGGAACTTTGAGTCACTTAAAAGCACAATACTTAACGGATGCACTGAGCAGTGACTTATCCGGTGAGTTTAATGGTTCATTCAATTTACAGGCAAGTGAATGGCAGCTTGCGTTAGATAACACGCAATTAAACGGTTCAATAAATGAAGTTCCTGTGACCTTACTTTCGGATTTTGAACTTGATAGCAGCTTACATGCGAGTTTTAAAAAGCTTGAAGTGAAAAGTGGTAAAAATGAAATTGCCTTATCAGGTCAGGTAGATGATGTATGGCGCGTCGAAGGTAAAATGCGTTTAGATGCAAGTGGTCAAGATATCTTGCCTATGCAAGGTAAGGGGTTTGCTGATTTGACTTTACGTGGAAAGCGACTCGCGCCAACGGTTGATTTAAATATGGTACTTCATACGTTGAGTTATCAAGATATCCAGGTCGATGGTTTAACATTAAAAGGGCAATTCGATTATGCCGCAGACTGGCAAACTGACCTGTCACTTATTCTTGATTCTGCAAGTGTAGGCGAACATAAAATTAATCAAATTGAGTTAGATGCCAGTGGAGATAAAACTGATCACC
This sequence comes from Pseudoalteromonas sp. Isolate3, assembly GCF_022398505.1. Taxonomy (NCBI): domain Bacteria; kingdom Pseudomonadati; phylum Pseudomonadota; class Gammaproteobacteria; order Alteromonadales; family Pseudoalteromonadaceae; genus Pseudoalteromonas; species Pseudoalteromonas sp. Isolate3. The sequence goes on from NZ_JAKEVN010000077.1 coordinate 6,254, forward strand.
ATTTAGCTTTTTTACTCGATGCAGATCAAGGGAAAGCATCATTTGATGTTGACGGTAAATTTAATAAAGAAATCTGGCAAGGTGCGTTAAGTCAAATTCTTGTAACCGATAATCAGGTGCGCTTTGGTACTAATAAGCCGGTTAATATTCAACTAAATACCAAAACCTTTGACTTTAATGTAGCCGCGCACTGCTGGCAAAGCGATAACTCAAAACTATGTTTTGAGACCTTGCAGCAAACTAAACAATTAGGTCAGTTGAATGCAAAGCTTGCTGCGTTATCTATTGCTGAATTTAAACACTTCTTACCAGATAATTTGAAAGTAATTGGCAATGCAAACGGGGAGTTTGTTGCTAATTGGAATAATGGCGCATTGAAAACGATTCGTGCCAATATCAAAACACAGCAGCTAGAAGCATCCTTAATTGATGGTGCAAATGTCTATAAATTACCGGTAGAGGTTTTAGATATCTCGGCAATGAGTGATGCGCAAGTTGGTAAACTTAATGCCACCCTTGATTCATCCGTATTAGGTAAAGTGACTTCACAGCTCAACATTGATGATATACAAAATAAACAGACCTTAGCGGGCGACTTGGTTATTGAGAAAATTGAGTTAACAAACTTAAGACCCTTTATTGCATCACTTGAACAATTAACAGGCGATATTAAAGGCCGTTTAGCAATCGCAGGCACCTTGAAAGAGCCATTACTCAATGGTGAATTTGATGTTGAAAAAATCAATCTAGAAGGGGCAACATTGCCCGTATCGCTGCAAAATTCATATGTAAACATTGCCTTTAATAACCAAAGTGCAAAGCTCACGGGTGAGCTGAAAGACACTGAAGGGGGCGCACTTAACTTATCTGGCGGTGTCGATTGGCAGCAAGATTTACCAGACGTTGACGTGAAATTGAACGGTAAAGAGTTTTTTGTGCGTGCCCAGCAAGATGTTACCTTTAAAGTATCACCAGATTTAACTATGTCATTGAAGAACAATGCGTTTAATCTCGATGGCCAAGTCGTGGTGCCATGGGGCCGAATTGCTATTGAAGAGCTACCAGAGGGCGCAGTACAAGTCAGCGATGATGAAGTGATTGTTGATATTGAGCAGCAACAATCTGAGAAAGTGCCATTTGACTATGCGATAAATTTAAAAGTATTGGTTGAGAATGATGTACGAATAGATTCTTTTGGCCTTAAGTCAAAAGTTGAAGGTGATTTAAATATAAGTATGGACCAAGTCACTCCTATGATAGCAACGGGTGAATTGAACCTAGTAGACGGTACATACCGTGCATTTGGACAAGACTTGCAAATCCGTACTGGTCAGGTGGGGTTTAGTGGCTCAATTGATAAACCTTACTTAAATATCAAAGCGATTCGTAACCCTGATAACACCTCAAATGGTGTTGTGGCAGGGATCACCTTAACAGGTAATGTTGAACAGCCTTCGTTAAAAGTATTTTCAGAGCCAGCGATGGATCAGGGTCAAGCCCTGGCTTATTTGCTAAATGGACAACCTCTTGATGAAGGTGACAGCTCGACCGATGCCATGTTAACACAATTATTGCTTGCCCAAGGTGTAAACCGCAGTGAGGGGGTGGTGTCTAAGATAGGCGAAAGTTTTGGTTTGTCAGATGTAAGCTTAAGTTCGAGTGGTAGTGGTGACGATACAAAAGTAGAGATATCTGGCTATCTTACACCGGGCATTCAAGTGAAATACAGTGTTGGTATTTTTGATTCGTTAAGTGAAGTTGCTGTGCGCTATCAATTGTTGTCACAATTGTACATTGAGGTGACCAGTGGCCTTTATCAAAATGTTGATATTCTCTATAAATTTGATTGGGATTAATAATGAGCATTGCCTTAATAAGTCGCTTTTACTTGCTTATTGGGGCATAAATTAATAGGCTGAATTGTCAACTACTTAAAAGATAATAACAATGAAATTAAGACTATTAACCTTGTGTCTTGGTGCGGTATTAATTGCACCAACTCATGGAAAAGAAACCAGTCAAAAACGTTCTGCTGGCGAAATCATTAAAACTGCCAGCGATAGTGAATGGCGAACTGTTAGTGCCCAGAACATCATTAAACTAACCCTACCTACGGGTGCTGCTTATATTGAACTAAACGATAAATTGGCGCCTACGCACGCAAACAACATGCGACAGCTTGCCAAAGAAGGGTTTTATCAAGGCCTGAGTGTGTATCGCTTTGTTGAAGGATTTGTAGCACAAGGAGGCGATGTCAGCGAAAGCAAACCTGTTAAAAATGCTAAAAAAGCCTTACCCGCTGAGTTTTACTTACGTACCGAGACTCCTCTAAAGATTACAGAGCTCAAAGGACCTGATGGTTATGCAGCTAAAACGGGCTTTTTAAACGGCTTTGCTGTGGCACAAAACCAAAGCCAAACTGAAACATGGCAAGTACATTGCCCTGGTGTTTTTGCTATGGCTCGCGATAATGATATCAATTCAGGTGGTACCGAATTTTATGTGACCATAGGGAATAGCCAGCGCTATTTAGACCGTAACATCACTGTATTTGGTCGCGTTTTAGAAGGGATGGAACATTTTAATCTCTTACAGCGTAAAGCTACTGAAGGTCAGACATTTAACCCCATCACAGATATGCAACTATTAGCAGATATTAAAGACACAGACAACAGTAAATTTCGGGTCATGAAAACAGACTCAAATGCGTTTATAGCCCTCATTGAAGCGCGTAAAAATCGCGTTGAAGCGTGGTTTGTTGAAAGCCCTGATTACATCAATGTTTGTGCAATGCCAATCCCAACAGAGAGGGTGATGCCAACTCGCAATAACCCTTAATCATTTTGAGGGATTAAATCTGTCGCTAACTGCGTTAAATATTACTTATTTACGACTGCATGGATGCAGGAAGTAGAGCAATGCAGGAGCAATTGCCGAGAACAATTAAACAACGAAATTTTTGCCTTGTTATCAACGAGATTTTATTGCCTCAAAACGGTTCACTTAATTAAGCGAATTGGCATAAATAAAGCCATGACCACCTGATAGATTATTTGATACAATATCAATCTATTGGTTAAGAAATATAAGGGTATCGGGTGGTTAACCTAGGTCCGCTGTTCGGCGAATTAAAAACGTGTTTACGCAAAGATCAATTCATCTTCAAAAAACGCCTTCATGGCATCAAAAAAATCAACGATGAAACTAAGCAAGCAAACATAGCGCAAAAAATAGCAGAAGATATTAGCCGTTCTCAGCAATTGCGCGAGCAACGTTTGGCTGCCTTGCCAAAAGTGACTTACCCAGAGCAACTACCAGTTAGCCAAAAGAAAGATGACATTAAACAGGCCATCGCCAATAACCAAGTCGTGATCATTGCTGGTGAAACAGGCTCAGGTAAAACCACGCAGATCCCAAAAATGTGTTTAGAGCTTGGCCGAGGTGTTGATGGATACATTGGCCACACTCAGCCTCGTCGACTCGCTGCACGCAGTGTAGCGAATCGTATTGCAGAAGAAATGCAGTGCGAGCTAGGTCAACAAGTGGGTTTTAAAATTCGCTTTAGCGACCAAGTCTCTGACAATAGCTACATTAAATTGATGACAGACGGTATTTTGCTGGCTGAAATTCAACAAGACAGATACCTAAATCAGTACGATACTATTATCATCGATGAAGCCCACGAACGAAGTCTGAATATCGATTTCATCTTAGGCTATTTAAAAAATTTACTGCCAAAGCGACCAGACTTAAAAGTTATCATCACCTCAGCGACGATTGACCCTGAGCGTTTTTCTAAACATTTTGATAATGCGCCAATTATTGAAGTATCAGGCCGTACTTTCCCAGTAGACGTTCGCTATAGACCAACTACTGAAATCAACAAAGAAGATATGGAAGCGGATGGTGACCAATTACAGGGGATTTTTGATGCTGTCGATGAGCTTTGCGATGAAGGCCCCGGCGATATTCTGATTTTCATGAATGGTGAACGAGAAATTCGCGATACTGCTGATGCGTTATCAAAGCGAAACCTCAAAGGCACGGATGTTTTACCGCTCTATTCGCGTTTATCAAACGCTGAACAAAACCGAATTTTTGCGCCGCACAGCCGCCGTCATATTATTTTAGCCACCAACGTTGCTGAAACGTCATTAACGGTGCCAGGTATTCGCTATGTTATCGATCCAGGCACTGCGCGCATTAGCCGTTATAGCTATCGTACTAAGGTACAACGGCTTCCGATCGAACCAATTTCGCAGGCAAGTGCCAATCAGCGAAAAGGCCGCTGTGGTCGTATTGAAGCGGGTATCTGTATTCGCTTATACAGTGAAGAAGACTTTAATTCGCGCCCAGAGTTTACTGATCCTGAAATTTTACGCACCAACTTAGCCTCTGTTATTTTGCAAATGCTCGGTTTGGGACTTGGCGACATGCAGCAGTTTCCGTTTGTGCAAGCGCCTGATAGTCGTAATATTAACGATGGTTTGACGTTGCTTGAAGAACTCGAAGCCATTAAGCCTGCAAAACGTCACAAGAAAACCGAACTGACTAAGTCAGGTAGGAGCTTAAGTCGATTACCGGTAGATCCACGTCTAGCGAAAATGGTGCTAACTGCTGATAGCTTAGGTGCACTGCGTGAAGTGATCATTATTGTTGCGGCATTGTCTATTCAAGATCCAAGAGAACGACCGCAAGAAAAACGTGGCGCAGCAGACGAAAAACATGGTCGTTTTGATGATCCAGATTCAGACTTTATCGCTTTTCTAAATCTGTGGAATTACCTTGAAGAGCAGCAATCAGAATTGAGCAATAGCCAATTTAGAAAGTTATGCCAAAAGGACTTCTTAGCCTATATGCGCATCCGTGAATGGCAAGATATAGTCTATCAGCTATCGACGGTTTGTAATGAAATGGGCATGAAGGCTACCACCAATGTTGCTGATAGTGACCGAATCCATCAATCTTTATTAAGCGGTATGTTAAGCCATATTGGTTTTAAGGATGAAAAACAGCTTTATAAAGGTGCACGCAATAGCCAGTTCCATATTTTCCCTGGCTCAGGCTTATTTAAAAAGAGCCCAAAATGGATTATGTCGGCAGAGCTTGTTGAAACGAGCAAGCTTTATGCTCGAATCAACGCGCGTATAGACTTGAAATGGGTTGAAGGCTTTGCGCAACATCTAGTTAAGCGCAGCTACAGCGAACCGCATTGGGAGAAAAAGCCTGGTGCAGTTATCGCGTTTGAACAGCAAACCTTGTATGGGCTGTTAATTGTTAATAAGCGCCGCTGTGTGTATAGCAATATTGATCCTAAAGTCAGTCGTGAGTTGTTTATTCGCACCGCTTTAGTAGAACAAGAGCTGGGTCAAAATGAAGGGTTTTTACAGTATAATCAAGAGTTAATTGAAGATATTCAGGTACTCGAAAATAAATCACGTCGGCGTGATATCTTGGTCGATGAACAAACCTTATTTGAATTCTACGACAAGAAAATTCCGCAAGATATAAATAATCGTGCCGCATTTAATAAATGGTGGAAGACACAAAAGCAAAAGGATAAGCGCTTTTTGCACATGTCTCGAGAAGAGTTAATGCAGCATGGTGCTGATCATGTCACTGAGTTTGACTACCCTGATACTTGGCAGCAGGACAATTTGTTATTACCTCTGGCTTATCATTTTGATCCGGGTCAGGCAGTCGATGGTGTTGCGGTACAAATTCCGGTAGCGCTTCTAAACCAAGTACAAGAAACAGGCTTTGATTGGCACATTCCAGCATTTAGACATGAGTTAATTTGTGCGCTAATTAAGTCGCTACCAAAGACAATTCGTCGCAACTTTGTGCCAGCACCAAACTACGCCGACGCCGTACTCGCTGCAATTGAGCCTATGCAAGGCAGCCTAATTGATGCAATCAGCACTCGTTTGTTACGTATGACAGGGGTTCGTGTGGAGTCTGATGCGTGGGACTTATCAACCCTTGCTCCGCATTTACGCTTGCAGTTTGAAGTACGTGATGAACACAATAAGTTACTCGCTCGTGGTTTAAACTTGGCAAAGCTGAAAGCCCAGTTACAAGGCAAGGTAACGGATACCTTATCGAAAGTAGCCGACAAGGGCATAGAGAAAGCCGATTTGACCGAGTGGAGCTTTGGTGAGTTACCAAGCTCTTATGTGAAAAAGCAGGGTCAATACGAAATCAAAGCGTTTCCAGCACTCGTGGATAAGAAAGATTCTGCAGCGGTTGAGCTATTTGATAATGAACACAAAGCACAGCAGGCGCACCAACAAGGTTTACGTCGCTTAGTATTATTAAATGTGCCATCACCGATTAAATATTTACAGCAAAATTTACCAAATAAATCTAAATTAGGTTTGTACTTTAACCCTTTTGGTAAGGTGAATGACCTAATTAATGATTGTATCGCCGCAGCAGTGGATAGCCTATTAACTAAATATGGCAACATCCGTACTGCAGATGCATTTGAAAAAGCCAAGGAGCAAATTCGCGGAGAGCTCGGTGATACTGTTGTTGAGATTGCCACCCAAGTAGAGCAAGTGCTGAGTATAGCTCATGGCTTAAATAAACGTATGAAAGGTCGTGTTGATTTAACTATGATCACGGCGCACGGTGATATTAAATCACAGTTACAAAGCTTGGTGTTTAAAGGCTTTGTCAGCCAGCATGGTGCAGCAAAAATGACGGATTTAATTCGTTACTTAAAAGCCATTGAACGACGCCTAGAAAAATTACCAGTCGACCCTAATCGTGACAGGTTGTGCGTGCTTGAACTTGAAAAAGTGGCTGAGCAATATCAAAAGTTAGCGAATAAAATTCCTAAGGGTATGCCTATTCCCGAAGAAATAAGCGCGATATTTTGGATGCAACAGGAGTTACGTGTTTCTTTATTTGCACAAACACTAGGGACGCCTTATCCTGTATCTGCTAAACGTGTTTTAAACGCAATCAAAGAATGTGAGTTATAATAGTGAGGAATGAGCAGTGAGCTAAGCGCTTCCTTGCTTTAAGTTACAAACACAAATGCTAAAAGGAGATTATGTGGGCATTGAAAAGGAAAGACCGATCTCAGTTCATGAGCGAGCGGTAAATCGACCACGACCAAGCATTTTGGTCGTTGATGATGAATATTTTAATTTTGAAATGCTCAAAGCAAGCCTTGGAGATGAGTTTTCGTTAAGCTATGCAAACTCAGGCACATCGTGTTTAACGTCAGCCATAGCTGAGCCGCCAGATGCTATACTGTTAGATGTTTGTATGCCGGGCTTAGATGGTTATGATACTTGCCGATTACTAAAAAACACCCCAGAAACAGAGCAAATCCCTGTTGTCATGGTGTCTGGCCTTGAAACCGAGCTTGAACAAAAAGCGGGGTTTGATGCTGGGTGCGACGCCTATGTAGTGAAGCCTTTTTCTGTTAAAACATTAATAGAGAAAATAAAAACACTGGTATAGGAGGCCATATGTTTCATGAGGAGAAACGCGACTTTCGCCGCATGCAAATTCATACCCCTGCAAAACTTATCCCGTTAGATGTTGCTAATGGCGCAGAAATTGAGGCGATATGCACTGACTTAAGTGCAACAGGGCTTGCAATTCATCTTGATGAAGCTTTAGAAATAGGCCGTCTTTATCGCGTGTTAATTGCTTCGACTAGCACCGCTATTACCTCATTTGATGCTACAGCACGGGTGATACGAGCAACCAAGGAGCAAGATGGCTCCTTGAGTGCCGGTTTAGAAATTGTAAATTTTAACTAATCTCTTTGCTTAGTAAACTTTACAGATCAGACCTTTAAGATAAAAGCCTTCAGGGTAGCTGCCAGCAATCGGGTGGTCGGCAGCTTGGTTTAGTCGTTCCATAATTAATAGGTCTTTACCTGCATCAAGGGCAGCATCTGCTACCACTTTTTGAAATAAATTTTGTTCCATTAATCCAGAGCACGAGAAAGTGAGTAGGGTTCCACCTGGTTTTAAGATCTGCATCGCAATCATATTAATATCTTTATAACCACGACATGCACCGGTTAATTGCGCTTTGTTGTCAGCAAATTTTGGTGGGTCCATAACAATAGTATCAAATTGCACACCTTCATCACGGTATTGGCGCAATAACTTAAAGACATCTTGTTTCACAAAATCAACTTTAGATAAGTCAAGGTTGTTATGCTCAACGTTACGCTTAGCCGTATCGAGCGCTGGCTGTGACACATCGACGTTAGTAACGTGTTTACAACCGCCACGTAAAGCATAGAGCGAGAAAGTACCTGTGTAGCTAAAGCAGTTTAATACTGTTTTGTCTTTAACAAAGCGCTCAAGAGCTGCACGACTATCACGTTGGTCTAAGTAAAAGCCAGTTTTGTGGCCTTCAAGAATGTCTACTTCGAGTTTTAAGCCATTTTCTTCAATGACGACTGGCTCTGTTGGTTCTTTACCCCAAAGTACGCCCTTGATTGGCTCAAGGCCTTCTTTAGTACGAACATCAACATCTGAACGTTCATAAATATCGCAGCCTGGGAAAATAGTCATTAGTGCAGCAACAATTTCACCTTTATGGCGCTCTGCACCGGCACTAAGCAGTTGGCACACCAGTACATTATCAAATTTATCGATAGTGATGCCTGGCAAGTAATCAGACTCAGCAGCGCTTAAACGAAAACCCGTTAAGCCGCCTTCGCTGATCACCTGTTCGCGCGCAGCATAGGCACGGCGCAAACGCTTTTCAAAAAAAGCCTGGTCAATGATTTCGTTTTGATCGAAGCTCCATACGCGAGCACGAATTTGCGACTGCGGGCTGTAAGCAGCAATCGCTAAAAATTTGCCGTCATTGTCATAGATAGTGACAGTATCACCTAGTCCTGGCTTACCTTTTACTTTTTTAATGGCTTTTGAGAACACCCATGGGTGTTTTCTTTTTAGTGATTTTTCTCGACCAGCTTGCAGGTAAATAGCAGATGACATAGGGATTCTCGCGTCAAACAAAAGGGGGCATAGTTTAATGAAGCACTGACAAACATACAATGAATGTTTTGAACAAATCCAGCAACCACGCTAAAGTAAGCATAATTTCAATTAGTTAATGGTGATAGTCTGTATATGCAGCCAGAAATAGACTTTGCAGCTTTAGAAACTCAGTGTCGAGACTTTATTTTGTCTTTACTTCATGCCGATGTCGCACACGATATTAGTCATATTGAGCGAGTAGTGAGGGTTGCAAAACAATTATGTATTGCCGAGCAGGCAGAAATGGCTGTGGTGTTACCCGCAGCTTGGTTACATGATTGTGTTGCGGTTGCAAAAAACCACCCAGATCGGGCAAAAGCATCGACCATGGCTGCAGACAAGGCGTTAAGTTTTTTAGCCTCAATTAATTATCCAGAGCAGTATTTCAGTGCCATTCATCATGCTATTGTGGCACATAGCTTTAGTGCCAATATCAAAGTCGAAAGTGTCGAAGCGCAAATAGTACAAGACGCAGATCGAATGGATGCATTAGGTGCAATCGGTGTTAGCCGCTGTATGAAGGTAGGGGGCTCAATTGGTCGCTATCTGTACCATAAAGACGATCCATTTTGTTTAAACCGCGAACCCGATGATACAAAATACACCCTCGATCATTTTTTCATTAAGCTGTTAAACATTAGCGAGAGTATGAACACGCCATCAGCGAAAGATGAAGCCAAAAGACGCACAGCTTATATGCTCGAATTTTTAGAACAGTTAAAAACAGAAATTGGCGAGTAATATGGCTATTCCATCTTTATGTGGTGTTGACCATTGCCATTTAAATTTTGATGATTTAGCTAAAGCTGTTGGCTGGTATCAACAGGTACTTGGTTTTACCGTCGTTCCTGAGCTTGCTTTTTGGGATGAAGGAAAAGGTCCGTTAACCCTAGAAGATCAAGCAAAAACGATTCGTCTGGCACTGTTTGAAGCTGAGGGTAGAAGCAAGGGGATTGCTTTTGGCGCAAATGCAGCACAGTTTCTAGAATGGCTTGAACATTTAGCTCAATTTGATATTAAAACTGTTGTTGCCGACCATGGTGTTACTTACTCAATGTATTTTAAAGATTGTGCTGGTAATAGCCATGAAATTACTTCGCATGATTATGAAGCAATTAAAAAAGGCCTCAAATGAGGCCTTTAATTCGCCATTAGCTGGTATAAGTGTTTTTGATTTCTATGATGCTATCTATTTGGCCGATAAATAAATCAACTAATTGCGGATCAAAATGCTTACCTGCCTCATCTTTTAATAAGTCGAGGGCTTCTTCAATCGACCAGGCTTTTTTATAGGGGCGTTTTGAGGTTAAAGCATCAAATACATCAGCAATAGCTACAATACGTCCTTCAATACTGATTTCTTTGCCTTTAAGGCCATACGGATAACCCGTACCATCCCACTTTTCATGGTGTTCAAGGGCAAGCTTATGAGCTAATTGTAATAGCGGCGAAGGTGAGTTTTCTAAAATCTTCGCACCTATTAAAGCATGTTGTTTCATGTGCTCGTATTCGTTTTCGTTTAAGCGCCCAGGTTTCAAAAGCACGGCGTCGGGAATACCGATTTTACCAACATCATGCATTGGGGCAGCCTGTTTAAGCTGCTCGGCTTCATACTCACTCATGCCATAGGCAAGGGCGAGTACTTTACTGTAGCGGCTCATTCTTGCGATATGCTCACCGGTGTCAGTGTCTTTATATTCGGCAGCTCGACCTAAACGTTGAATCAAATCAATATGAGCTAATTGCAGTTGCTCAGCTTGCACTAGGGATAAGTGATTTTTAACCCGAGCCCTGACAATTGCGGGGCTAATTGGTTTGGTAATATAATCGACTGCACCAAGAGCAAAGCCTTCAGATTCATCTTGTTCATGTGAAAGTGCCGTAACAAAGATAACAGGAATATGCGCTGTTTTAGGATTTGCTTTTAACACTTTACAGACTTCGAAGCCGCTCATATCGGGCATCATAATATCGAGCAAAATCAACTTAGGTGGTTCATTCTCAATAAGTTGAAGAGCAAGTTCCCCAGATTTAGCAAACGATAAGCGATAATCGTTAGCGAGTACTTCACGGATCACTTTTAAATTTGCAGGTTCATCATCGACGACCAAAATCTTTGCACGTTCTGAGAGTTGTGTCATAGGTGTTCCTTAGCAGCTTGGACTGTATGCTTTAAAGTTAATAAAGCGGTACTTGCTGCATCAAAGTCAAAGTTTTCAAAATGCGCACAAATTTCAACAACCTGCACTTTATAGGTTGTAGGTGCTTGGGATTGCACCAGGCTTAATAAATCATCGTCTATTTCTGCATGCTCAGCTTGCTCTTGCAGTGTGTCAATTTGGCTAATAAATGCGTCCAATGACATTTCGTGTATACGTTGCTGTTGTGAACTGGGCTGCTGCTGATCTGCAAGCAATGCAATTAGAGTTTGCCATTCTTGTTCGCATTTGGCAATGAGTGAAGGGAAGCTTTCCTTTTCACGTTCTTTCTCAGCGTTTGATAACAAATATAATAATTTTGCCAGGGCTAAATTACCTGCGACTCCTTTAAGAGTATGCAAAATTAATTTTTGTTCGTTTTCACTGAGTTTTTGATCCTTCAGTCGTAGAATGCTCTGTTGATGATTGCTCAGGAATAAGTCAATTTCCATATTTAACTTCTCTTTGCTTCCCCACATCAAAATACCTTTGTCGTAGTTGATGTGTTTTCTTTCATCACGCATTTTATTACTAGTGACTTTATTTACTTCTAAACCAAGCACTTTCGCGATTTCATGGTTCAGCTGGTTAATATCAACAGGTTTATTTGCAAAACCATTCATCCCTGCTTGCTTTGTAGTAATTTTATCTTGTTGTAAAACACTCGCCGTTAAAGCGATGATAGGAGTAATTTTTAAGCATCTGACTTTTTCAATTTCACGGATTTCCTTACAGGCGGTTATTCCGTCACATTCTGGCATATGTATATCCATTAAAATCACATCAAAGTTTTGTTGCTCAAATGCAGCAATGGCTTCAAGGCCATTCTGAGCGGTAACTACTGTGTGCCCAGCTTGAGATAATAAAATATTGAGCAGCTCAATATTTTGCTCAATATCATCAACCACTAATATTTGAAGCTTTGGTAAATTCAATTGATTACAAGAAAATACATCTACTTTGTTAATATCACCCTCTTGCAAAGGAAGGGTGAAGTAAAAGCAACTTCCTTTTCCTTCTTCACTATTAGCATCAATTGAACCACCCATTAATTCAACAAGCTGTTTACTAATAGTGGTGCCTAAACCTGTGCCACCAAAGCGGCGTGTCATAGTACCATCAGCTTGTTCAAATGGCTGGAAAATAGCATCTAAGCGGTGCTTCGCTATGCCAATACCACTGTCTTGCACTTCAAAAAGTAATTGCTTATCTGGAGTTTGACTTACAGTAATCGTTACAGAACCTTGTTCTGTAAATTTAATGGCATTACCAATGAGATTATTCATCACTTGGCGAATTCGGGATTCATCGCCAATATAAATAGGCGCAACATTATCAGCGATGATCAAATCAAGCAGGATATCTTTTCGCTTAGCTTCGAGCCAAAAGGTCGATACGATGTTGTCGAGTAGCGCTTGTAAGTTAAAGTGCTCAGCGTGAATATCGAGTTTGCCTTTTTCTAATTTTGCAGAATCAAGGACTTCATTGAGTAAATGCAGCAGTGAGCGAGCTGATTTATTCACCGTAATAATATGCTTTTGTTGCTCTTTACTGAGTGGGCTATCCATTAATATGTCGCTAAAGCCAATTATTGCATTCATTGGTGTGCGTATTTCATGACTCATATTTGCCATAAATGATTGTTTTGCTTGTGCTGCAGCTTCAGCTTCTTGTTTTGCTTGTTTAAGTGACTCTTCATATTCGTGACGAGTAGTGATATCAATGAGTACACCATCGATCCACTTTTGGTCAGAGTCACTATTTTCGTTAATTGTTCCTTGGTCTAAAACCCACACAACTTTTCCACTTCGGTGGCGAATGCGGTATTCAACAGCATATTGGTTTTTTTCTGCTATGGCTTTTTCAATAACTTCATCAATATGCACTACATCATCATTATTAATGATTTGAGCAAATGTAACTGTGCCATTGGTAAACTCTTCAGGGCTATATCCTGTTAAGTCAGCAACACTTGGGCTTATAAATTTCATCGTCCAGTGTTCATCTAACAAGCAACGAAATACAGCGCCGGGGGTATTGTTCATTAACGTACGATATTGCTTCTCTTTTTCTTCAAGACTTTGCTGCAGTGCACGTTGCTCTGTTAGATCGGTTATAAAGCCAACAAATAGTGTTTCTGCATTAGGCTGTTTTACTTCACCAAGTCCTAGGCGAATAGGGAATAAGTGACCATCTTTATGTTTTGCATAGACATTTCGGTTAACGCCAATGACTTTTTTAACTTCATGCCTGCTACTATCAGCTAAATAATCATCGTGCTGAGCAGCAATATCGTCGTTCATTAAAAGTTTTACGTTTTTGCCTAGTACTTCGTCTTGGCGCCAACCAAAAATTGTCTCAGCTGACTTATTAAAACTTAGAATGATGCCGTGAATATTAATCGTGACGATACCATCTATCGCGGTGCCCAAAATGGCATCTAGGCGCGACTCCTCAGCGGATTTTTCTGCAAGTAATAAACGAAAACGCACCATGCCATTGATTATGCCGACTAGTGCTGTAAGTAATACAGTGGCAAAGGAAACACTAATAGCAATAAAAGTGAGCTGTGAGGTTTTCACATTTTCAGATAAGAGCGGTGAGGTTGCGACAAAGCGTGTTGCCGCCATGCCCATGTAATGCATTCCTGCGACGGCAAAGCCAAAAATAATGGCGCAAATGACACGGGTTTGTAGCATGGTTAGCTTTTTAAAATGTTCGCTAAGATGAAAGCGCGCATATAAGCCTACAAAAGATAAAGCAATTGCCACCACAATTGATGCTGCAAACCAAACTGGATCGTAGCGAAGTAGAGGGCTCATTTGCATGGCTGCCATGCCTGAATAGTGCATGGTTCCTATACCTGACCCTAGCAACACAGAGGCAATTAGCAGTTTAATTGTTTTTGGAATTTGCTTTAAATCTTTGCGTCTCAAAAATGAAAAAGCGGTGTAGCAGGCTAAAAATGCAGGTATGAATGAAAAAAATGTCAGAGTTGGGTCGTACTCAACGTTGGTGCACAAAGAAAAAGCTAACATACCGATAAAGTGCATGCTCCAAATCCCGCCTGACATAACCAAAGCACCGGTTGCACTGCCTAATTTTCGGTATGAATTAAAGTGAGTTCTGTTCGCTAAATCAATGATATGGAGTGAAAAATAAGCAGCAAAGATAGCGGTAGCAATAGAAAGTACAACTAAGCTTGGATCATAAACGCCGCTGACAATTAGGCTGGGGTCTTGATTGGTAATAAAGAATTTTGCGAGCATAATATTTTTTTGAAACGGCTTATAAAGCTAGTTTAATACAAATT
>NZ_JAKEVN010000078.1:0-20283 GCF_022398505.1 Pseudoalteromonas sp. Isolate3
ATTTAACATCCCAAAAAGAGAGAAATAACACCACAAATAAAGGTTATCATCAGCAATCAATTATAAACCATTAATTTTCACTGACTTTGGTCAAACCTTTCTTGTTTATATATATAAGTTTGTTGAACTTCAAATCCAAGCCGATCATTACTGACTAATTTGACTTTACCATTTTCAATATTCAATCCGGGACCCAAAACCCCTTTTGCCACAAATGGCGCTTTTTCACCAATGATTCCAGTTCCAATCAACATGAACTGACTTTCACCTTTATCATTTTCACCGAAAAATAATTGCGGTGTATCAGGTACATCATTCCCAGTTTCGTACTTAAGTTCATCATATACTTTTGTTCCATAATGCAAGTGAAAAGCATAGAGCCCCCCACTTCCCCCGCTTAGACTACATTGGTCTGTAATATTACTTGTCGAACCCGGTGAAAAACTTGTAAAGTAGGCGACACCACCCACAACAGTACTTGCGGCTAACGATTTCTCTCCTTTTATCGGCAAGTTATAATACCAACCATGAAAACGAGATAACTCAATTTCAAGGTTAACAAAGCCTTTAATATCATCTAGTTGCTTGGCAAATGGATCAGAACTTACATTCATTAAATCAGAGTGAGTAATTGTAGTAGGGACATTATTCCCAGTGAAAGACTTAGTCACAGTATTTATATCCCGGATCATAAATAACTGATCTTTTACCGATGTCAAAGTCGGCTTTGCACGGTTCCCACTGCCTATTAAAACCGCATCAAACGGAGTATCTAAACGTGTTATTGTTGACTTACCATTAACAACAACCTCAGAAACTTTACTGTACACACTTCTTGCAATAGTTGGTTTATAGAAGAAACGCCGATCTGTACTAGCATAAGTACCTCCAAGGCTCGCTAACTTGAAGTGTGTCCAATTATTGGAGTTATCTGTAGCCATATCAATTCGCCAAATATCTCCACCTGTGTCGCTCGCATACAAACGATCTATATAACCATCATAGTCAGAGTCAACAAGAGCAATATCAGAAGCTATACTGTGCTTTCCTTGGAAACCATTTTGCGATGGTGTCAGCGCCCAGATTTTTTTTCCTGTCTCTGCATCAACAATATATATTCCCCTTCCTTTAGAGTCTGATGAACGTTGTCTATTATCTTTGTTGGTATCATAGCCCGCACCAAAGATGAGTACAGGACGGTCTTTATAGCCTCGCAAATTTATATAGGCTACTTGTGCTTTAGACCATGTTTGAGCTAGTTCTTGAAAATCACCAGAACCGCCAACAATTGGTCCCCCCCACAATACTTTTGGTGAATCAGGCTTTGTAATATCAAGTCCGTAGTAATTATTACCGCCTCGCCTTAAACCAAAAAATGCCCAAACTCGATCACCTTTACCAACAATACCATCCTTATTTTTATCATCAAAAAATACCGAGATAGGCCCATCGATACCATAAACTTTATTATTTCTCTGGTTATCTCTCAGCGGTTTTATAATTTTATATAGATGTCTAGGAATGAAAGCCCAACTTTCACTTAACACATCGTTCTTATCTTGAAACATATGTAAGTAGCCAGCATTTGTACCTATTAAAATACGAACGTCATCGTTACCATAATCAATAGTGACAGGCCTAGAGTGAAGTGGGTCACCAAAAATATCTTTTCGTGAGTCAGATGTTGAGTAATCATTATTCTCATCATCTACATCGAGACCTCTTGACCAATTAATTAAATCTTCAACTTCTTCTGGTTTTGCTTCAAAAACTGCAGCAGCCTTTGCAATTGTCTTATAGTGATAAACAACACGGTAGCGGGTAAAGTTAAGCATACGCCCACTAAGGTTACTTAAAACTTTGCGTCCACCTTTTGGTAAACTTGAAATACTTGATAAGTAAAGGTTGACCCCACCTAATTCAACAGAATTACCATCAGGGCTCTCTTCATCTGGAAGCCAAAATGTTCTTGCATTCTTAGCAATTAGTCCTTGAGTATTCAATGCAGACTTACCAGTTGCATCAACGATTGAATCACCCGACACTTTCAGTTTCTTTAGGTTTCCTCGCCAACGAGCGTTAGTGCTTGGATAGAACATCGTGTAATACAAAGCATCTCTACTACGAGTCTGATCTCTATTATTCGAAGTAATAGCGGGTGCAGTAAAATCTCCACTATCCTCTCTAATGACTGCGAAGGCCTTATCGATTGCTTCAGATAACCCTTTCGCATTATTTGCAAAAAGATATTGGCCGCCACCAAACTCAGCAGTTTTCGTAAGCAGTGCTTCATTGTTATCAGTGATACCACTGCCAAAACCTACGGTATAAATTACCCCTTGGTCATTTACAGATGATGTTTTGGTATACAAATCAACCTTTACATTCTTTGTTCCATGAATAATTTTTGCTAATGCAGCTAAATGGCTATCTGGTTCATAATCATTCACAGGATAAGAAGGCGCTGTTGTACCAAAATAGTTTCGGTAAATATTTTGTATATAAGCATCACGGCTATTATCCCACTGAGGCTCACCATCAGAAATAAGAATAATATTGACTGTATTATCACACCGTTTATTTGGAGAACTAAAAGGCGACACATATTGCTGATCTTTTTCCGCTGTCGTATCTCGCATTGAAGGATCAATTAGTTTCGCAAAATCAACACTTTGCCCGGTTAAATACCGATAAGTTTCCCATAAAGTCTCTGTGACTGGAGTAGATCCCCCAGCTGATATGTTACTAATAATATTTTTTATTGTTTTGTGATCTGTTCCTAACTTTGCTTTTAAATATCCACCTTCATTCGCTGAAAAACGAAATAAACCAAAATCCATATCGGGGTTGGAGTTAATAACTCTTGTAATTACATTTCGGGCTGCATTTATTCGGCTATCTGGACACTCTAATAAAAAGCTAGTGTATGGATCACGACATTGTAAACCAGTTTCTGCTGAACGGAGCATACTTCCTGATGTATCTAACACAAATAATACTCGTGTCTTTTCAGCTAAATCTTTATCGTAATTTACATATAGCTCTGTATCATCAGCATACCCTGGCACGATAAATATTAAGGCAAATATACACATAAAAAAAAGTAAAATAGTACTGGCTTTCATTTTGCTTTCCTTCTCTAACCACCCGTATTTAGGCTTGCCATTTCTTGGGCAACCCCCGTAGTTATTGTCAGAACATGAGTACTTTTCTTGCCATAAGTTATTGTGCTATTAACCTGAATCATGTTGCATGCTACGCCTGAGGTGAAATTATATTTTCGAGGACAAGGTAAATCTAAGGCACCATTATTTAAGTTAGTCATGGTGTTAGTTGTATTGCCAACCCTTCCAATTACAAAGCCCCCCTCAGGTATTTCTGCAGCTTTCATCAGAAAAGCACTATCGCCGCCTTTTGTGGCCTCTGCTGCAATTACTTGCTGAACATTACCAAATAACTCATTTTCAGCGACTTCACGTTCTTGTACTGCGTTTGTTATTTTTATATCAATAGAACTACTATTCATTAAAGTAACAGCAATCCCTGTAACAGCTACCACCATTATCAATGCTACAATTAATACAACGCCTTGTTGCTTTTTTGCTAAGGTTACATGCGCCATAAATTTGCCCCCACATTGTTAAGCCTAATTGTTGTTGTAAAAAGAGCTCGCCTGTAATTGTCATTAAATTTAAGCACCCTACCGCTAGTACCTTCTCCTAACGTGTATGTTTGATTAGTAACCTTTACATTTGCATCAGGCATTAGCGTTCTGGCTAATAAAAACACCTGAACCGTTAAAATTCCTCGGCGATTTTCCCAGTCACTTTCTGTCATATCAGTAATACTTTTATAAGTGTCTACACGACTGTTATTAGTCGTATCCAAGCCAAAAACAAAATGTAAATTCTCAACCCCTTCCATGATGGTTTCTTTTCTCATACCTGCATTTACTGTTAGCCTCATTCGTTTTAGAGCGGGTACTTTGACTGTCTTTTTGTTAAAACTAAACGTTTGCTCTGAAATGTAGTAGACATGGTGCCTGTAACGCCAAATTGTTGCATTCCCATTTATTGCGCCTGCAGCTATCGGTCCTCGAGAAAAAAGCCCAAACTCTTGCTCAGCAACAAAATAAAAGTTTCTGTTATTAGTACTGTTAGGTTGGATTTGTAGTCCTTCTAAAAACTTAACCTGTAAAATATCGGAGTTTTGATTAGCATCGTTAATACAGCCTAAAGCATTGGCTGAACTTGCTTCTATTGCATAAACCGAGCGAAAGTTTGTATTTGCATTAGCATCTGGAAAGCTTGCATTGTTCAAGCCTGCTGAACAGTCATTACCTGGGTTATTAACCCGTGTGGTATCAGTGTTATCACTCGAAAACGAGTCTTCATAAAAGGTGCCCCAAAAGCCGATTTGTTCTATATCACGTTGCATTATATTTAATGCTAAACGACCTGTTTCCTGTAACTCACCAATAGCCATTGTATCTTTTGTAGTTACTTTCATACTGATATAAGTAAACATCACTCCACCAAGAACCAGGCCACCTATAAATAAAGCGACCATTACCTCAACCAGTGTAAATCCATTATGTTTCTTCATATCAAGACCTTAAATAGATATAACTATCAAGAACAACCAAACGACGCTTATCATTAGCAGCGCCACATTTGACAGCATTATTTTCTTTGCTGGCTGATAACTCTTGTCTACCTCGCCAACTGATCACAACTTGAATATTGAACTCATTTGCACTCCCTGCAGCGACAGGGGTGCTACTTATACACACTGTTGCGTCATCTAAAGCACCTGTATTTTCACGTGCTTGAATGGCTCGTATCCACTGTTGTTTATCGAATGCTGCGATTTGTTGCGCAGAACATCTAGCGTTAAGACACGGTTGTACTGCACCAGCCGAAGATTCACTGCTAAATTCTCCATTATACAAACCTGCAAAGCCTGAAGAATCATTAGCTCGCATGCGTTGAATAATGTCATTGCCTAACGCAATTGCAGCAGAGCGTTGCAATGCATCGAAGCTTGCTTGCTTAGCTTTTGCTTGGAGGGCCACAGCGCCTAATAAACCAAAACTTAAAATAACAAAGGCAATAAGTACTTCGATTAAAGTAAAACCTTGCTGGTCAGGATGTTTAAACATGATGAAATTACGGATACTTTTACATACCGTAAGAATAAAAGAACACTAATAAATCACAATCTGAATATGGATAAGCGGTCAAAATGCTCGATAAGCGGTATTCCTCCCTCATTGAAGCTAATACCATTGACCCAGAAAGAGCCAAAACCAATAGGAAAGACTAATTAGGTGACTTTTACTTACCCATCGCAGCTTTAACATTTTTAAGCTCTCGACGACTAACAGCTAACGGCTCTTCAAATTGCTTCATAATCACGGTATGACCACCCGTCAACGAGTTATTAAGACTTACAATATGCTGTGAATTCACAAGCGTGTTGCGATGAATTCGCAGTAGCTGTAACGGATAGGTTTGCTCGAGTTGCTTTAAACTCTGTTCAATAAGCGCTTCACCTTTGAAAAATACAACTCGAGTGTATTTTTGTTCAGCGATACAGCATATAACATCATCCACATTTATCCTTCTCAATACGCCAGCAAGTTGATAACTAATATAGTTATTTTCAGGTGGGCTTACTTGAGTCCGGTTTAATTTACTAAGTTGAGCCATTGCTTTGGTTAATGCTTGCTCAGAAACAGGTTTAACTAAATAACCATCAACAGCGAGCTCAAATGCAGTTAACGCATGCTCGGCATGTGCTGTTAAAAACATAACTGCAGGAGGGATAGAAAACTGCTTTAGCTCTGCTGCTACCTCTAACCCAGTCAGCTTAGGCATATTAATATCAAGCATGACTAAATCAGGTTGCAAGCACTTACAAAGCTCTATCGCTTGTTCACCATTACTTGCTTCACCAACCACAGTATAACCCTCATTAGTAGATAATAAACGTTTGATACGTGCCCTTGCTAAAGGCTCATCATCAGCAATCAATACTTTTATCATGCGCCCCTCTGCTTTGGTATAACTAGCTTCACTCTAAAAATTCCATCACGAATAGTAGTCGTAAGTTGCGCTCTTTGATTATAAAACAGCGCCAAGCGCTGACGAATATTATCAAGCGCCATACCATTACCTGTTCGCGAATGGCTCACTTGTGCTGCGACTGGGTTAGTTATAATGAAGGTATAAGCTTTGTCTGATTGATGCATTTCGACCGAGATATTTCCCAGCTCAGCGGGCTCCACACCATAAAATACGGCATTTTCAATAATTGGTTGAATTGTTAAACAGGGAATATCAATATCTGGCAGCGCCTCAGGTAATTTCCAACTTAAAGCTAACCGTTCACCGTATCGCCAACGTTCAAGTGCTACATACTGTTGGCACAAGGTGATTTCGTCAACAAGCTTAATCGCTTTACCGCTTCGCATAGCTGCCTGTGATAGCGCCGCCAGTGCTAAAATTGCCTGCTCTGCGGCGTCAGCATCATAATGTGTAAGCTCAGCGGCCGTATTTAAACTATTAAACAAAAAATGGGGCCGAATTCTTGCTTGCAATGCATCTAGCTCAGCCTGAGCTAACGCTTTAGTTTGCAGCTCTTTTTGATTATGAATATGCAAAAACTGACCAAATAGTGCCGCTACTAAAAACACAATTAGTAGGTTACTGCCAATAAAGTTTGCTCTCGACTCCATAGAAAAAACATCTGAAAATAGAGTCAAAAACAGCCAGCTATAAACGTAAGTTAATCCAAGTAAGGATAAAATTAAAATGGTCAGCTGATGCGTCTGTGATAGCTTTATGAGTATAACTCGACTCAAATAAAGTAAAGATAAACTAGAAAGAAAGATAAGGTGTAAAAAGCAGCTAAATATTGCAAGACGTGACCACACATCACCTAAACTCATTGGCGAGAAAGCGAGTAAAATAGCAATGACTTGGCTGACGATCAGTGTGGCAAGGACACCACGGGATTGAAAAAGAGCCGCAATCAGCAAGCCGTTTGAATTTGGCTGTTTGCTCATGGGCTCCTCTTTTATTGTTGTCTACTAACTGTTTAGATTAGCGTAGCTCAACGGGAACAGCAAATACTATGTTCTCTTCTTCACCTGGATTTTCAACAACTTGATTACCACCTAATTCTTTTAGACGTGCAATTACCTGCTGAACTAAAACTTCTGGTGCAGATGCGCCTGCAGTGACACCGACAGCATTTACATTGTTAAACCAATCAGCTTCAACATTACTCGCATCATCGATTAAATAAGCGGTCGTTCCCATTTTGTCAGCAAGCTCACGTAAACGATTTGAGTTAGAGCTATTTTTAGCCCCCACAACAAGCAGTACATCTACTTTATCTGCCAAGTCACGAACGGCATCTTGACGGTTTTGCGTAGCATAACAAATGTCATCTTTACGCGGACCATCAATCGCCGGAAACTTAGTACGAAGTGCATCAATCACATCTGCCGTATCATCAACAGATAAGGTTGTTTGGCTACAGTAAAACAGATTTTCAGGGTTTTTAACCGTTAAGCTAGCAACATCCTCAGGGGTTTCTACTAAATAAATACCACCCTTTTCGTTGTCATACTGCCCCATTGTACCTTCGACTTCAGGGTGCCCATGGTGACCGATTAACACGCACTCAGTCCCTTTGCGGCTTGCACGTGTTACTTCCATATGTACTTTTGTTACTAGTGGGCAAGTTGCATCAAACACTTTGAGATCACGACGTTTTGCTTCGTTGCGAACAGCTTGCGATACACCATGAGCGCTAAAAATGACAATGCTGTCGTCAGGCACCTGATCTAGCTCTTCAACAAATACTGCACCACGATTTTTAAGTCCATCAACAACATATCGATTATGAACCACTTCATGGCGCACATAGATAGGTTTTTCAAAGATATCAAGTGCACGTTCCACAATACTAATTGCACGATCAACACCGGCACAAAAACCACGTGGATTTGCTAATAAAATATCCATTAACCTGTTACCTCTAAAATATCGACTTCAAAGGTTAAGCGTTGTCCCGCAAGTGGGTGATTAAAATCAATCGTGACAGAGTCACCTTGCACTTCACGAACAAGTCCTGGTAATTCAGTACCATCAGGCTGAGTAAAAGCTATAATATTACCTACTTCAGCAGGGGTCTCTGCACCAAACTTGCTGCGGTCTACATAATAAATGTTATCTGGATTTGGCTGACCAAATGCATCCTCTGGCTCCAACGCAAATGACTTACTGTCACCAGCAGCTAAACCTAGTAAACATTTTTCAAAGTTTTCTGTCAGGCTACCATCACCCATTCGCAATTTTGCAGGTTTATTATGCACCTTAGTTGAATCGGCTGCTGAGCCATCCTCTAATTTAATTGAGAAATGAAAGATCACTTCAGAGTTTTCACCAATTACAGCTTGGCTCATGCTTGTTGCTCCTTAGGACTTTCGCCTGTGAAGGCATCAAATAAAAGTAATGCGGCACCGATGCAAATTGCACAATCGGCAATATTAAAAACAGGAAAGTGCCAATTTTCATAATATACGTGTAAGAAGTCAATAACATAGCCATAAGCGATGCGGTCGTATAAATTGCCAATCGCGCCGGCTAACACTAACGCATAAGCAGAACACAAGACCTTGTTCGTCGCTGGTAAGCGTTTAAGCCACCACACTAATAACACACTGATCGACACAGCAATCAAACTAAAAAACCAGCGCTGCCAACCACCAGAATCACTTAAAAAGCTAAATGCTGCACCATAGTTATGTACATAGGTGAAATTAAAGAACGGCAGAATATCTATCGACTCTTTGTAGGCCATGGTATTAACGACAAGTGTTTTTGTCGCATGGTCTACTACTAAAAGTAGTAGACTCAGCCATAACCAAACCAAGCCACTTTTTCCGGCTAGTTTGCTCACTAACAACTCCTATGCGAACTGACGCTGTTCACCATCGCCGTCAACATTACTTACACAACGGCCACAGATTTCAGGGTGTGCTGGATCAGCACCTACATCATCACAGTAATGCCAACAACGCTCACATTTTTCAGCAGTTGTTGCGGCAACTTTAATGAATAAACCATCAATCTCAGTCACCTGAGTACCTTCAGGCTGCTCTGTCACTGTTTCAACTGTCACGCCTGAAGTTAATAATACAAAGCGCAGCTCATCACCTAATGCAGCTAATTTCGAGCTTAGCTCTTCACTAGCGTAGATGCTTACGTTTGCTTGTAGTGTTGCACCAATAACGTCTTCTTTACGAGCAGCTTCTAGCACACGGTTTACTTCATCACGAACATTAAGGATTGTTAACCAATCATCGTTGCTGAATTTACCTTGTGAAGATGCTTGTAAGCCATCGTACCACACTGAAGTGAATACGAATTTGTCACGCTCACCTGGTAATGCTTCCCAAATTTCTTGCGCGGTGAAGCTTAAAATCGGTGCCATCCAACGCGTCATTGCTTCGGCAATGTGGTAAAGCGCAGTTTGACATGAACGACGCGCGTGGCTGTCGCTTTTCGCTGTGTATTGACGATCTTTGATTACGTCTAGGTAGAACGAACCAAGCTCACCAGTACAGAAGTTCATTAGCTTTTGCGTTACAAGTAACATTTGGTACTTGTCATAAGCCGCTAAGATTTCATCTTGCAGCTCAGCTGCACGACCCACAATCCAACGATCAAGCTCAACCATGTCTTCAATTGCAACTTGATCCGTTTTAGGATCAAAACCATTAAGGTTCGCAAGTAAGTAACGGCTGGTGTTACGGATACGACGATAACGGTCAGCTGAACGTTTAAAGATTTCATCAGATACAGTCATTTCGGCTGTAAAGTCAGTTGATGCAACCCATAAACGTAAGATATCAGCACCTAGTTTGTTCATCACGTTTTGTGGCGAAATTACATTGCCTAATGATTTAGACATCTTGCGGCCGTTTTCATCAACTGTGAAACCGTGTGTTAACACTTGCTTATATGGCGCATGACCATTGATAGCAACCGAAGTCATCATTGACGACATGAACCAACCACGGTGTTGATCAGAACCTTCTAAATAAAGATCTGCTGGACTCGTTAAATCTTCACGAGCATCAACCACACATGCGTGAGTCACGCCTGAATCAAACCATACATCTAGGGTATCTTGTACCTTCATGTATTGCTCAGCGTCATCACCAAGTAAGGTTGCAGGGTCTAAGTCATACCAAGCTTGAATACCTGATTTTTCAACCAGTTTCGCAGCTTCTTCGATTAGCTCTTGCGTATTTGGATGAAGAGCACCAGTATCTTTATCAACGAATAGTGCAATTGGCACACCCCATGTACGTTGGCGTGAAATACACCAATCAGGACGGCCTTCAACCATGTTAGCAATGCGGCTCTCGCCCCACTCAGGTAACCACTCAGTCTTTTTGATTTCATTTAATGAATCTTGACGAAGGTTAGCTTGATCCATACTTACAAACCACTGTGGCGTAGCACGGAAGATAATTGGTGTTTTATGACGCCAGCAATGTGGGTAGCTATGTGTAAGCGCATGATGGTGTAATAACGCATTGTTTTCAGTTAATACGTCAATCACGCTCGCATTTGCTTTAAATACGTGCTGACCAGCAAACATTGGTGTGTCAGGTAAGTAAACACCGTTTGCACCAACAGGGTTAGCAACTTCTAAACCATAAGCAAGACCTGCCGCGAAATCCTCTTGACCGTGACCAGGCGCAGTATGAACAACACCAGTACCAGAATCAGTCGTTACGTGATCAGCAACAATTACAGGCACTGTGAAGTCATAGAACGGGTGAGCAACCTGTAAATTCTCAAGTGCCGCACCTTTTACATAACCTAGTACATGGTAATGCTTAAAGCCATAACGGTCCATTGCATCTTTTACTAGCTCTGAACCTAAAATTAAACGCTGCTGTGCGCCTTCGTCATCAACTTGAACTAGGGCATATTCAAGCTTTTCGTGAACTGCTACTGCACGGTTAGCTGGTAATGTCCAAGGTGTTGTCGTCCAAATGGCGGTACTAACAGCACCAGTGCCATGATGGCCCTCTGCTAGTTCGAACGCATCAATAACAGCGTCTTGATCAGCAAATTCAAAACGAACATCGATTGCTGGTGACTGTTTATCTTGGTATTCAACTTCCGCTTCAGCGAGTGCTGAACCACAATCTGTACACCAGTGAACAGGCTTAGCACCTTTATGTAAGTGACCATTTTTAATGATGCGACCAAGTACGCGAATTGCGTTCGCTTCAAAGTCAAAGTTCATTGTTAAGTAAGGCTTGTCCCAGTCACCAAATACACCAAGACGTTTAAAGTCTGTTTTTTGACCTTCAACTTGTTTTTTGGCGTATGCACGGCACTTTTCACGAAACTCAGCGGCAGACACTTTCACGCCAGGCTTGCCTACTTTCTTTTCAACCATTAATTCAATAGGTAAACCGTGGCAGTCCCAACCCGGCACATAAGGTGCGTCGAAGTCAGACAAGGTTTTTGACTTAACAATAATATCTTTAAGGATTTTGTTTACCGAGTGGCCTAAATGGATATCACCGTTTGCATACGGAGGGCCGTCATGCAAAATGAAGGTTTTTTTACCTTTTTTAGCGCTGCGAATTTGACCATATAGATCGTCTTCATACCATGTCTTAAGCATCTTTGGTTCACGTTGTGCCAAATTGCCGCGCATTGGAAACGCTGTTTCCGGTAAATTCAAAGTATGTTTGTAGTCGCTCATTAATCCTACTTTCCGTATCGGCTACCTAATTTAAACCAAAACACTGCTTAGCGGCGGTTACATCATCTGCAATCTGCGCCGTCAGTTGTGTTAATGTCTCGAATTTTTTCTCATCGCGAAGCTTCTTGATTAGCTCCACGTGCATGAATTGTCCATAAATGTCTTGCGCAAAGTCGAAGAGATGAACTTCTAACAATGCACGTGTCCCATTAAATGTGGGTTTGTTGCCAATATTTGCAACCCCAAATAATTCTTTATTACCAACTTTTGCTCGCACCGCAAACACCCCATTCACAGGGCATACTTGGCGTTTCAATGCAATATTGGCGGTTCTGAACCCTAATTCACGGCCTTTTGCCCAACCATGAATAACGCGCCCAGAAATTGCGTATCCATGACCTAACATGGTCTTAGCATCTTCTAATTGCCCTGCAGCAAGCGCATGACGAATAAGAGTACTGCTCACCCTATCATTGAGTCTGCGAAAACTTGCAGTACTTTTCACATCCATGTTTAACTCAGCGCCCATAGTTTTCAGTAGCGCAAAATCACCACGGCGACGTTTACCAAAGCAAAAGTCATCGCCCACGGTTAATGCTTTGACACCTAATTTTTCAACCAGTACATGACTAACAAACTGCTCGGCTTCCATATTGGCAAATTGCTGATTGAAACTAATGCAAATCACCCGCTCCACTCCTAATTTAGCAAGTAAGCTGAGCTTATCACGAAGTCGAGTCAAACGCGCTGGTGCATTATCTTTGGCAAAAAACTCTTGTGGCTGAGGCTCAAATAACATCACGGTACTTGGCAACTGATGTTTTTGTGCGTCTTGAAGCAAGCCTTTAATCACTTCAGCATGACCTAAATGCACGCCATCAAAATTACCAATGGTCAACACACAGCCATAGTGCTGCGCGCGAATATTGTGAATACCTCTAATTAACTCCATGCCACCTTTTTGCCTTTATAAGCGAGCCCAAAACATTGATATCGAGCTTGAAACGCCGATTATAATCTTTTTTTTAGTTTGATTCAGTAGTTGCAACACTTTTTATCGTATTTAGTCGCACACCTAAAATGAATAAGGCCGCAAAGTACACAAAAACCGCCAACACTAATAACCCGCTCAACAGCAGCACTTGCTCAGTAAAGTGCCATGTTCTCCACGCAAATTGCTGACCAACAAACCACACCGAAGCAGCCATTAATATACTTGAAAACAAACACTTAAATGTAAAACCTAAACTCATCACTGAAAACTGATAGACCCCTTCTTTACGCAGTTGATGATACAACAAATAAGCATTACAACTGGCCGACATCGCTGTTGCCAACGCTAACCCCAAATAACCGATAAATGGTGCTAGCATAATATTAAACACCATATTCAACACGAGTGTTTTAATGCCTATTTTTACGGGGGTTTTAGTATCTTGGCGAGAGTAAAAGCCGGGTGCTAACACCTTGATCAACATGAAACTAACCAATCCCACAGAATAGGCCATCACACCGTAACTTACCGCTTTCACATGATCAATTTCACCGTCCTGAAACGCGCCATGGTCAAATAAAACCGTAATAATTAGCGGGCTTATCACCATTAAACCAAACATGGCAGGCAAACCTAAAAATATAACAAACCTTACTCCCCAGTCTAAGGTCAGCTGAAAATCTCTAGTACTTTTGGTGCTATGCAACTTTGACAGTGCCGGCAAAATTACCGTTGCGATACCGATACCAAATAAGCCAAGAGGAAACTCAATTAAACGGTCTGAGTAGTAAAGCCAAGCGATAGAGCCTGTCATCAACATTGAGGCAATCATGGTGTCGAGTAACAAATTTATTTGACTGATAGAAACACCAAACAACGCAGGAAGCATTAGTTTTCGGACTTTTTTAACGTTTTCATCTTGCCATCCCCACTTTGGGCGGCTCAGCATGCGTGCACGGTATAAAAATGGCAATTGAAATAGCAACTGCACTAAACCACCGACAAACACGCCGATAGCAAGCGCATATGCCCCTACCGAAAATTTATCATGAAGTAAGATAGCGCAACTAATGATCGATATATTCAACAGCACTGGAGTAAACGCCGCAACAGCAAAACGATTATATACGTTCATTACCGCACCACTAAGGGCAACTAAACTTACAAAAAATAAATACGGGAAAGTCAGTTTTAAAAGCGCACTGGCAAGTACGAACTTTTCAGCATTTTCGCCTCCTTGCCACCAATCGATAAACCAGCCAGTGCCAAATAGGGCTGCTATGACAGGGGAAGCAACGACCCCAAACAAGGTAACAATTAATAAAATAGTTCCTAAAGTGCCAGCAGCTTGAGCAACAAACAGCCTGACTTTGTCATCACCTTGTTGCTCTTTTATTTCAGATAAAACCGGCACAAAGGCTTGTGCAAATGCACCTTCGGCAAACAAACGTCTTAAAAAGTTAGGAATACGATTGGCAAACAAAAATACATCTGCAGCGGCACTGGCGCCAAGCAGGTTCGCTACAACAGCATCTCGCACTAATCCTAAAATACGCGAAATCATTGTCATTGCACTGACAATCATCCCAGAACGAAATAATCCTTTTGCCACCTTAAACCTATTATCAAAAAACCTCTAAGATGGGCGATTATGCCTAAAATATCTTTAAAGCACTAGGCTGGAACCCGACCCTTTGTTACAATGGCGATATTAACTGCTAAAGCGGCAAATTGATGTTCGTTATAAGGAGCAGTTTTTCTTGAGATGTCAAAATTTCGTTGACATTCATGATAAAAACAGGCATATTCCACGGCCTTTAAATTAAGCTTATTTTAAGATTGTTAGGAGCAAACCTTGGCTAACATCAAGTCTGCAAAAAAACGCGCTATTACGAGCGAAAAAAATCGTCAACATAACGCAAGCCGTCGTTCAATGATGCGTACTTACTTCAAAAAAGTAGTTACTGCTATTGAAGCGGGCGACAAAGAAGCTGCACAAGCAGCATTCGCTGTTGCAACACCTATCCTAGACCGTTACGCAACTAAAGGTCTAATCCACAAGAACAAAGCAGCTCGTCATAAGAGCCGTTTAGCAGCTAAAATCAAAGCGCTATAATTTGTTTTTGATGAATATATAAAAAACCGGCTTATGCCGGTTTTTTTTTATTTAGAATTTAACAAATTAATCGCTCAATTTACCTCATTAAATTAATTAGCTAGACAATTTCCAGCTCAGGGTAAAACTTCTTCAGCATCGCTGCAATTTTCTTAGGTGTAAAAGGTTTAACAACAAATCCTTTAGCCCCCTTTTCGATCGCCTCTTTAACATTTTCTACTGTCGAATGGGCCGAAACCATGACCACATTTGCTTCAGGCGAAATTTCATTGATTTGTGAGATAATCTCTTTACCGTCACCATCAGGTAATTCAATATCTAAAAAGATAATATTGAATTCTTCTTCTTTGCATGCGCTTAAACATTGCGCGGCCGTAGAAGCCTCACGCACATTGTCTATACCTAGGTGCATTAATGTTTGATTTAAAAAACTGCGAACCGTGCCTACGTCGTCCACAATAAGAATTGAAAGCTGCGTATCCATACTATTCCTCTTAAACTATGAAGATAAACACTCATTGCACTCAAGAGTGTAACGCATTTAACCTATAAGTGATTTGAATTTGACTATTATATCAAAAACTTCGTTATAATCTCATTATAGATACCTACATTTAAAAGGCCAGATAAGCTTTATGTCTAATAAAATAAAAAAACAATCTTTGCTTGGTAAAACACCTGAACGAAAAAAACCAACGCAAGCCAAGCGTCAAAGACCGTCAAATCAACAACAAGCTCGCGCACAAGTAGCGCAACAAACAGCCCCTGAAGTAGAACTTAAAAAAAGCAAAACACGTTGGTACGCACTCGCAGCTGTTGTATTAATTCTATTAATTACACCAAAACCGATGTTAATCACTTATGAAAAGCTTGGTATGGTCTCACAAAGTGTATTTTGGCCAGGTGTTTTTGGCTATGGTGCAAACTTATTTGATTCAAGCCTCAGCCCGCGCGCAGACCTAAGCCGCAACACTATATACTTATGCCAAGATAAGCATAAACCAGATACTTGTCAGAAGTATCGTGTAACAGAACAAAGCGGTTTTATTGCAGCAATGAAAAAGCTATTAATAGATTAAAAAATCTAATCCGAAAATTAAAAATTACTTGGTTGAAAGCTGTGTAAAAGATCACCATAATGGCGCTCCTTTTTCAACACAGACACGATCAGATACGACCATGCTAAACGAGCTAGATTGGCTTTTAAACTTTACATTACTTGCACTAGGGGTAGGTGCATTTTTTATTAACCAGCTCACATTACTGCGTTTTGCGGCAATTAGCGCGTGTAGTTTATTATTTTTATCGTTTAGTTTAGATCTGATGTCATCAAGCGTTATCTCGAATATGAGCTTGGTGTTGATCAACACATTTTATTTATTCAAGGTCTACACATTTGGCCAATTGAATATCAATCAAGGTTAATCTTCTCCTAAGATAAATTGATAGAATAGGCTATCCCATCTATCATCTTTTATGCCCAAACAGCCTTCTGTTTGGGCTTTTTTTTACTTACAAAATAATTGAACTGAGATACCATAAACGGCGTATATAAATAATTTGGAGGTACCTTATGTCATTAAACGACTTCGACTTATTTCTCTCATCAATGGAAGACGTCAAACCTCTTGAACATGACACAGTTCAATTTGATTCCAAAAAGCAAGGTCCTTCGTTAGCACAACAAGAAAAACGTAAAGCCGCAGAGTGTGATTTAGCAATTGATGAAAATTATTTACGTAGTGAATACGTCGAGCTGTTAGATCCGCATAGCATATTGGCATTTAAGAAAGATGGCGTTCAAGGGCAAGTATATAAAAATCTTCGCTTAGCAAAATATCAACTTGACGCTACCCTTGATTTACATGGTCAGCCCTTGCAACGAGCTCGCAGCACACTATTTAACTTTATTGATGACTGCCATAAAAGAAATATTCGGGTTGTACTAATTCGCCATGGCATTGGCATTAAAAATAAATCACAGCCGGGTATTTTAAAGAGTTACACCAACAAATGGCTGCAAGAAATTCCAGCCGTTTTAGCGTTTCATAGTGCTCTTAAACATCATGGTGGTAGCGGTGCAACGTATGTAATGATTAAAAAGTCAGACGAGAAAAAACACGAGAACAGAGAAATACATTCAAAAAGAAGTTAGTTGAATAAGCGATTGAAGTGCAGCATTTATACCAATACGCTTAATTTAGTAGTCTATTTTGAGGTAACATAGCCTCGTTGATAACAAGGCAAAAATTTCGTTATTTAGTTGTTCTAAATGAAAAATTTTAACCTAGTTAGCGACAGGTTTAATCCCTCAAAAAGATTAAGTATTATTACGGATTGGTATTATACATGCTGCATTAGCTGACAATGATTTGTGGTTATGATTGGCTAATATCAATGGCCTGAGCTGGTTGCTCAGATGCATTAGCTTGATTAAACCATGCTGACACACCTAGAACGATAACTGACACTACGACTAGGCTAAATTTAGCCCCACCTTGATTAGATTTCATAACGCCTCTTTTTATTGTTTTTTTATTGAGCAACAACAGAATAGCAAAGTTACAGATGTTAACAAGGTGTTTATTAAACTAATTTGTAATGCGTCAATAACCTTTTGTTCTATCAACCTGATTTATTAGATTTTTACCCTCAATTAATCTTTTAACATTACCCGCAATTTGCAAAGTGACTGACTCTAAATCTGATAATGCAGCGCAATGAGGCGTTAAGGTTATCTTTTCATGAGACCAAAATGGATGTGTTTTAGGTAAGGGCTCTTCACTAAATACATCAAGCGTTGCACCTCGTAATTGCTCACTATCAAGTGCCCTCAGTAAATCTTCATCAACCACATGTTTGCCTCTGGCAACATTAATTAGCACTGCATGGGTTTGCAGTTTACTAAGAAGTGATTTATTGATAATGCCCTGAGTGTGTTGATTAAGTGGAAGTAAGCAAACGAGAAAATCAATTTGACCAAGCATTTCATATAAACCCTGCTGCGTGTAATACGTATTCACCTCAGAATCATGTTTTTCACTATTAGACCAAGCACTTACTTGAAAACCGTTGCGAAGTAAACGCTTAGCGCAGGCTTTACCTAGTTCGCCATAACCCAAGATACCCACATGTTGATGTGAATACGCTCGCTTTGGCTTCCAAGTGCAGGCTGATTGTTTTAAATAATATTCTTTAAGCCTAAGCTTGTGTGCTAACACATGAGTCAACACATACTCTGCCATGTCATTTG
Organism: Pseudoalteromonas sp. Isolate3; assembly: GCF_022398505.1. Lineage (NCBI taxonomy): Bacteria > Pseudomonadati > Pseudomonadota > Gammaproteobacteria > Alteromonadales > Pseudoalteromonadaceae > Pseudoalteromonas > Pseudoalteromonas sp. Isolate3. The sequence continues at coordinate 18,172 of NZ_JAKEVN010000078.1, forward strand.
CAAGGTTATCATCAACAATTCTAACAACGGGAACATGCGCTGCTATCTTCGTTAAGTCGATGCTATCAACGCCTGCACCGAATGAAGAAACCGCTTTTAAATTTACCAGCTTAGGCCATAAATCAGCAGGGGCATTCCAAGCCAGTACAAACTCAACTGCTTCGTAGTCAGTACACTCAGACCAAAGCTGCACGTCAACCTCTGGTAATAACGCTTGTAATCGGGCAATTAATTGGCTGCAATCTCGGCCAGTTACAGCTACAAGTAAAATCATTGTCTTCTCCATTTTGCTTCGTACTCGAAGCGCTCTTTAAAAAGTCACACAACTGCAACCTAACTGTCACAGCGAACTCTTACCCTAACCTCATCGCTGAATGCGTTTATGTTTGAGGTTTGTATGATCAGTGTTGATAAAGTAATAGAAGCAAATTTACCACAGTTAGAAAATTCACCAAAAGTAAAAGGCTTAGTAAAGAAAGGTCTGGGTTATTTATTACATGAGCAAGAGTTTGTTGCCTTTGGTGATGCATACCCACACTTACAAGGACTAGAGTTTGTAGAGCAAGTACTTGATGAGCTGGACTTTGACACGCGCTACAAGCCTAAGCAAATGGAACATATTCCGAGTGAGGGTAATGTCGTCATTGTGGCTAACCACCCTATTGGTTCACTCGATGCATTAGCGCTGATAAAAGTATTATCAAGTGTGCGTCCTGACTTAAAAGTCGTTGCAAACCGCATGCTGATGTCAATCACCCCTATGCACTCGTTACTTCTTCCCGTTGATAACCTCTCTGGCACAAGTAAAAAGAAAGAGCTTGCTAATATCCAACAGCATTTAAAATCAGACGGTGCGCTATTAATCTTCCCTGCCGGTGAAGTTTCAAGGTTAAGTCCAACCGGAATAAAAGACTGTAAATGGAACTCTGGCTTTTTAAGGATGGCAAAAAAAGCCAATGCACCTATTTTGCCAATTTATATCAAAGCGAAAAACAGCCCGCTATTTTATGGTACTTCAATGATTTATAAACCATTAGCTAGTTTATTATTAGTCAAAGAAATGTTTAAACAGCGACAGAAGTCACTAGAGTTTGAAATTGGGGCATCCATCCCTCCTGAGTCATATTTAATTGAGAATTTAAAAGATAAAGAAATAGCCCAGCTTATAAGAAAGCAGCTGTATCGACTTATCACTAAAAAACCTCTGCCGTTAAAGACGCAAACCCCCATTGCAAGCCCAGAAGCGACAAAAGATCTAAAAAAAGCCATTGAAGAGTGTGAGTTATTGGGTGAAACCTCTGATGGTATGAAAATTTACCTATATCAATACTGTGGTAGCTCACCAATTTTCCGTGAGCTAGGACGACTTCGTGAAATTGCGTTTCGTGCAGTCGGTGAAGGCAGTGGTAAACGCCGAGATATAGATAAATACGACATGGATTATCAACACCTCGTACTGTGGGATGCTAAGCAACTTGAACTAGTCGGCGCATACCGACTTGCCTGCGCACAAGATATTATAGAAAAACATGGCCGCAAAGGTTTATATACTGATAGCCTATTTAGCTACAGCGATGATATGGATCCGTATTTTGAAAAAGGCATTGAGCTCGGTCGCAGCTTTGTGCAACCCAAATACTGGGGCAGAAAGAGCCTAGACTATTTGTGGTTCGGCATCGGCGCCTTTGTTAATCGTTACCCACAATACCGCTACTTGTTTGGTGCAGTCAGTGTATCTAACGCACTACCCGAGCAAGCTAAATCGCTACTCGTTCATTATTACCAGCATTATTATAGTGCAAAACAAGTGTTAGCAATTCCAAACAATGAATATCGTCATACCGAATCACAAAAAGAACAATGTGCTCAGTTATTCGCTGGGGATGATATTAAAGAAGATTTTGTTGAACTTAAGCATGTACTCGCCAATATTGGCGCGCAAGTCCCTACCTTATTCAAACAATATACAGAACTTTGTGAGCCAGGTGGCGTACAATTTTTAAGTTTTAGTATCGACCCTGAGTTTAATAACTGCATTGATGGTTTAGTGCTTGTCGACTTAGATAAAGTGAAAGCGAGTAAAGCCAAACGCTACTTAGGACAGATACGCGA
>NZ_JAKEVN010000079.1:0-20024 GCF_022398505.1 Pseudoalteromonas sp. Isolate3
ATATTAACCGATTGAACGCGTTCTATATTGTAATTTTACTGTTTCGCTTCTATCGTTAGAAAGATACTAAAAACAACAATTTGATCACAAAACAACCCGTTACAGGGGGATGAACACAATGATAAAACGATCGCTTTTTGTTAAAAACAAAATAGCTTTGGGACTCGCGGCGGCTACACTCGGACTCTCAAGCACATCTTTGCACGCGGCAAACTTTGAATTAGGTGACTTTGACATACGTTTTGACTCTAATTTCTCTTATGGCCAAAGTATTCGTGTTGAAGACCGAGATTTCAAACATATAGGTAAAAGTAATAACCCTTCATTCGATTGGACGGGTTATCATTCTGCTTTAAATCCAATCTATTCTTCTGCTGATGTATGGAACCAACCAGGTGCATATTCAAATAATGGTGATGCAGGTAATCTTAATTTTGATAGTGGTGATTCATTTTCAAAATTATTAAAAGGTAACCACGAGCTATCAATCAGCAAAGATAACTTTGGTTTCTTCACTCGCTTTATGTACTTCTACGACTTTGCGTTGATGGATGGTGATTACGCATATAGCAATCCAACTTCAGGCAATAAAGTTGATCCATGTGATGATGACGACACAAAAGAACAAGTGTGTGCTGATTTACGTTTACTCGATGCCTATGTATGGGCAAACTTTGATTTAAATGAAGGTCGTAACCCACTGTCTATTCGTTTAGGCCAACAAGTTGTTAACTGGGGTGAGAGTACTCTGATTTCGCATGGTATCAACGTAAACCCAGTTGATATCGATCGATTAAAAGCCCCTGGTGCAGAATTAAAAGAAGCGTTCATACCTGTAGGTATGCTTTGGGCATCTCTCGGTATTACAGATAATTTAACGCTAGAAGGTTTCTACCAGTATGAATGGCATGAAACACGTCTTCCTGCGGCAGGTACATATTTCTCGACTAACGATTTCGCGTCTGAAAATGGTTATCAGCAAAATATACAACTGGGCTTCACCTCTAACCCAGATATTGATTTAGCATTCTTAACAGAAAGCTTAAATAATTTAGATGACATTGTTCGCTCGCAAGGTGTTGATCCTACATCAGCACAAGGTCAAGCAATGATGGCACAAATGTACCTAGCTTACCCGACCAAAGTGGCATTAAAAGGCAAAGGTTCTGCAGGTAAAAACGAACCTGATGACGGTGGTCAATATGGCTTACGCCTAGGTATGTACTTACCTGAATTAAACGACACCGAAGTAGCGCTATACCACATTAACTATCATAGTCGTCGCCCAGTAATTTCGGGTCAAGTATCAAACTTTACTGATGCGGCAATAGCTGCCGATATCGGTATGTTACTAACGACAGAAATCACAGAAGATAATGTAACAGGCTTACAAGCATTTACTAAAGGACAGCTAGAATACCCTGAAGATATTAAGCTTTATGGTCTAAGCTTTAATACATCAGTCGGTGAAACAGCGCTTGCTGGTGAATTTGCATTCCGTCAAGACGAACCACTACAAATTGATGACGTAGAGTTACTTTACGCGGGTATGCCTGAGCAATTAGCGGTTGCAGGTATTCGTCCTGACTTTGCTGGTATTTCACAAATGAGTTTAGGCGATGCTACGAGTGTTGTAGGTCCAGGTGAAGTTGCACAAGGCTTTATTCTTCGTAACACGGCACAATTACAATTTACTGCAACGCATTTATTTGGTCCTTCGCTAGGTGCTGATAGCTGGGCGGTAGTTGGTGAAATTGGTGGTGTACGTATTAATGATATGCCAGATTACGATGAGCTTCGTTTAAACGTTGCCGGTACTGGTCGAAGCGGTATCATGCAAGGCCCATTAAGCGATGATTATTCAACGCTACACTTAGGTCTTTCAAACGGTCCTGAAACGAATCCATTCCCAACGGCTTCTGCATGGGGTTATCGCCTAATTGCCAAAGGTGATTATTATAACTTCTTTAGCGGTGTTAACTTCTCGCCACGTTTTGTGTTCTCGCACGATGTAAATGGTATTACACCTGATCCAATGTTCTTATTTGTTGAAGACCGTAAATCGCTCGGTGTTACCATGAACTTCAACTATCAAAATGCGTGGTCATTCGACTTTAGCTACAACTCGTTCTGGGGTGGTGGCGCAACGAATACTTTCTCTGACCGCGATTATGTTTCTTTCAATATTAAATATTCAATCTAAGGGTAAATTATGATTATTAGAAAACCTACCCTCATCGCAGCAGCATTTTGTGGCGTTTTCGCAAGCTCAAGTGTACTTGCAAAAATTACCGCTGATGAAGCGGCTCGTTTAGGTAATGATTTAACGCCTATTGGCGCAGAAAAAGCAGCAAACAAAGATGGCTCTATTCCGGCTTGGACTGGTGGTATAACAAAACCACCTGCTAGTTATAAGCCTGGTATGCATCATCCTGACCCGTTTGCTGATGATAAAATCTTATTTACGATTGATAAATCGAACGTTGACCAGTACAAAGATTACTTGAGCCCAGGTCAAGTTGAATTATTCAACACGTATCCTGATACGTTCAAGATGAATATTTACCCAACTCGTCGTAGTGCGTCTTATCCTCAGTTTGTATACGATGCAACTAAAAAATATGCAACGACAGCTGAGTTAGTAGAAGGTGGTAACGGTATTAAAAATACCGCTGTAGGTGTTCCGTTCCCAATTCCTAAAGATGGTTTAGAAGCTATTTGGAACCACTTACTACGTTTCCGTGGTTTATCAATTGCGCGCTCTGGTGGTCAAGCAGCACCGACAGCGTCAGGTTCATACAACTATGTAGGTTTTGATGAGCAACTATTAGTTGAATACTCATCACCTGAAGCAACGCCAGAGAAACTACAAGAATCTAATATCTTGTTTAAGTTTAAGCAAAAAGTAACTGAGCCTGCTCGTCTTGCAGGTACTGCGTTACTAGTTCATGAAACCATGGACCAAATATTAACGCCACGCCAAGCATGGACATACAATTCAGGTCAGCGTCGTGTTCGTCGTGCACCTAATGTTGCCTATGATGCACCTGGAACAGCAGCTGACAGCTTACGTACGACTGATGATTTTGATATGTTCAACGGTTCTCCGAATCGTTACAACTGGACATTAAAAGGTAAGCAAGAGCTTTATATTCCTTATAACAGCTACAAGCTTCACAGCGACAAACTAAGCTACGATGATATTTTACAAGCAGGTCATATCAATCCTGAGCATGTTCGTTATGAAAAACACCGTGTTTGGGTTGTTGAAGCGAACCTGAAAGAGGGTACTCGTCATATTTATAAGAAACGTGTTTTCTATATTGATGAAGATAGCTGGCAAGTACATGTAACGGATATCTATGATAACCGCGATCAAATGTATCGTGTAGCGATGGCTCATGGTCTTAACTACTATGAAGTACCGACTCATTGGAGTACGTTAGAAGTTTATCATGACCTTAACTCTCGTCGTTATTTAGCAATTGGTTTAGATAATCAAGAAAAAATGTATGATTTCTCACAATCATTCAACGATAACGAGTTTACTTCAAGCGCATTACGCCGCGAAGGTCGTTAATAAAATTAAGGCACCTGACTCCAGGTGCCTTTTGCAATTCGCGTAAGTCATCAGTACACGCAATAGGTTTCCCAGTGACTTTTTTGACTTCTCTTTTTTATCTTTTCGAAGGCGATTTATCTTTATGAAGTATTTGCTTTATGCCTGTCTTGCTTATAGTGCTTCATGTTTTGCTCAAGACATGCCTATGCCGCAACAAGCTATTAGCGCTGTTAACGCAAACAAAACTCTACTCACCGACATTGAACTAGCTGGCTCAAATCTTGTTGCTGTTGGCAAACATGGTGTGGTTATTACAAGTACAGATGCTAAAACTTGGCAACAAGCGAGTGTACCGACCCAAGTACTACTCACTGCAGTTGATTTTTATAATAGCGATTTAGGCTGGGCCTGTGGTCATGATGCAACCATCATTAATACACAGGATGCAGGAAAAACCTGGCAATTACAGCAGTCTCTACCAAACATGGATAAGCCATGTTTAGATATTTTATTTACTACTGCTGAGCATGGTTATGCAGTAGGTGCTTATGGCATGTTTTTTGAAACTAATGATGGTGGCCAAACTTGGCAGAAACGTTTTTTAGATAGTCTATTATTTGAGGAAGACCGTGAATACCTCAATGATTTAAAAGACAGTGATCCAGAAGGGTATGAAATTGAAACCGCTTCAATACTCCCACATTTTAATCGTATTGTTAAAACCGATAATAGCTTATTCCTAGCTGGTGAAATGGGGTTAATGGCACAAAGTTTCGACAATGGACAAACATGGCAGCGTCTTGAAGAGATCTATATGGGCTCTTTCTTTACGTTTGCGTCAACTGCAGATCAAGGTGGAGAAGACCTAGTTGCAGGCCTTAGAGGCAACATTTTTACTCGCCAAGCTGGCAGTGAACAGTGGCAGCAAATACCACACGACAATTATGCAACCGTTAATAGCGCGATTAACTACAACAACCAGTGGCTATTATTTGCTAACAGTGGGGTGATTTTCCATATTAAGAATGACCAACTTACAGAAGAACAAATGGCCGATGGTAAATCGTTACTTGATGGTGTTGTGTTTCAAGACAAACTAATTATGGCTTCAGAAAATGGCATTAAAGTGAAGGAGTTGAATCCGTAATGCGTGGTTTTTTAGATATTTTAGAAAGAGCGGTGTTTCGTCATCGCTTATTCGCAATTATTTCCTTTGCTTTGATCACCTGTTTTTTATTATTCAAAGCAACACAAATTCAATTAGACGCATCGTTTAATAAAAATATTCCGCTCAATCATGACTATATGAAGGTTTACACCAAACACGAAAAACAATTTGGTGGTGCAAACAGTATTTTGATTTCAGTCTGTGATGCAGACGGTGATATTTTTAATGAAGAATTTTTTACCCAACTTAAAGCAGTTCATGACCAGCTTTATTTTATTCCCGGTGTGAATCGTCCATTAGTAAATTCAATCTTTGCACCGAGTGCGCGTTTTGTTGAAGTGGTTGAAGATGGTTTTGCTGGCGGTCCAATTATTCCGGCAAACTTTACCGCTGACAAACGTGGTCTTGCGGTTGTAAAAGAAAACATCGAAAAAGCAAAAGTGGTTGGCCGCATGATTGCCAGTGACTACTCTTGCGCGATGGTGACAGCCCAATTACTCGAAACTGACCCGCAAACACAAGAAAAACTAGACACTTTAGCGTTTGCTGAAAAGTTAGAAACGCAAGTCCGTGATCCACTCAGTACTGATAAAGTCAGTATCCATATCATTGGTTTTGCAAAAATGGCAGGTGATGTAGCTGAGGGGGCTAAAGGCGTACTGTTATTTTTTGCTATTGCGATTGCTTTCACATTCGTGATGGTTTGGTTATTTTGTCAAAGCTTAAAGCTGACGATTTTACCGATTGCGTGTTCAATCATTGCGGTTGTCTGGCAGTTAGGTTTGTTATCGACCTTAGGCTTTGGTTTAGATCCTATGTCAATTCTAGTGCCGTTTTTAGTGTTTGCGATTGGCGTAAGCCATGGTGTGCAAATGATTAATGACATCGGTAAAAAAGTGTCAACAGGTAGTTCAACTCGGGTTTGCTGTCAGGCAAGCTTCAGGGCACTTCTGATCCCAGGTGGTATCGCACTGTTATCTGACACAATTGGTTTCTTAACTTTACTAACCATTGATATTGGTATTATTCGCGAACTTGCCATCACAGCGAGTTTAGGTGTGGCGGTAATTATTTTCACTAACCTGATTCTATTACCTGTATGGGCATCTTATATGCGCTTTGAAGGCACTGTGCATATTCAAGCAGGTACTCACACAGATAAACCAAATTTCTTAGATAAGTTACGCGAGCTATTAGTAAAAGCTACTGATCGTAAAACAGCTGGTTTTATTATCGTCTTTACGGCTATGTTATTTGCAGTGGGTTACTGGCAAGCTGACAAAATGCGTATTGGTGACTTACATGCTGGTGCGCCATCTTTGCACCAAGATGCCCGCTATAACCAAGACACCTTTTTGATTTCTGATAAATACACCATTTCATCAGATATTCTAAAAGTGATTGTAGAAGCGTATCCTGCTGCGTGTACTGAGCATGATGTTATGGAGCGTATTAGTCGTTTCCAATGGCAGATGGAAAACGTTGAAGGGGTGCAATCAGCAGTGAGTTTAAGTTCTGTTGCACAGTCAGTGAATGCCGGCTTTAACGAAGGTAATTTAAAATGGCAGAGTCTGCCGCGCAATACCGCCAGTTTAGTGCAAGCAACATCGCGCGTCGAAACAAGCTCAGGTTTACTCGATGGTAACTGCTCTGTAATGCCAGTGATTATTTTCTTAAATGACCACAAAGCAGAAACTATTGACCATGTGGTAGCTAAAGTTAAAGAGTTTGCTAAGGCTGAAGAAACCGATGAATTAAAGTTTAAGCTAGCGTCAGGCCCTGTCGGTGTAATGGCTGCAACGAATGAGTCTGTATCTGCAGCACAGTTACCTATGATGCTTTACGTTTACGGCGCCGTAATCCTGCTATGCTTAATTAGCTTTAGAAGTGTTAAGGCTACGGTTGCAGTCGTATTACCTCTGTACATCGTATCAACCTTAGCGCAAGCGTTGATGGTACAACTTGAAATAGGTTTAACAGTGTCGACATTACCAGTTATCGCTTTAGGTGTTGGTATTGGTGTCGATTACGGGATTTACATACTTTCATCAATGATGGGGCAGCTAAAACAAGGTGTGGCACTGGAAGTAGCTTATCGTAATGCATTAGTAGAGCGTGGTAGTGCAGTGCTGTTCACAGGTATTACCTTAGCCATTGGTGTTAGCACATGGATTTTCTCTGATCTGAAGTTCCAAGTGGATATGGGTATTCTTCTGACCTTCATGTTTTTGGTTAACATGTTGGGTGCAGTACTACTTTTACCTGCAATTGGTAGCTTCCTCTGGACTGACCAGAAAAAATAATGTGAATAATTGTGCTCCAATATGGCCAGTAATGGCCATTTATATCTATATTTTGTGAATAGATGACCAAATAGCTGAAAAGCTTAAAATGATTTCATCGAAAAGGCTGTTTATTAGCTGTAAAAGAGTTAGAATTTACCTGACTCCACGCTAATAAATGGCTGTACAAATATTCTACTAATCGATAAGTAGTATAGATTAAGGAACATACAATGACACGAAATGAAGGGCAAGCCTCGGTTATCTTAGATAATGTCTGTAAGCTGATCCAGAAAAAAGTTCACGCTGATAATGTGTTACTCGTTGAGAAATTCGCCAAAGCCTTGTACAGCAATATGTCTAAAGAGGATTTGGCTCATCGCAACGATAGTGACTTATATGGCGCTGCACTAAGCCTATGGAACTCGCTAGAAAAAAATAATTCTGATGACGCGGTTGTCCGTGTTTTCAATCCTGAAGTAGCAAAAGATGGCTGGCAGTCATCGCACACTATTGTTGAAATCATCGCGAAAGACATGCCTTTCCTAGTTGATTCTGTGCGCATGGCCATGACCCGCGCAAACATCGCTTCTCACTTATTACTTCACTCTCCGCTGAAAATCCAACGTGATAAAAACGCTAAAATCACCGGTATTTCAAGCTTAAAAGCTGAGCAAGAATCAACGTCGACAAAAACTGTGTTCTTTATCGAGATTGATCGTCAAACAGATGCAAAAGTCATTGAGTCTTTCAAAAAAGAACTTGAGAGTGTGTTAGTTGACGTATCTATTGCTGTAGAAGATTGGCAGCCAATTCGTGAAAAACTTATTGCGGTAACGAAAGACTTACCAAAACGCCATCATAATAATAACGAAAGCGAAGTTGCAGAAACGGTAGAATTTTTAGACTGGTTAGCAAAGGATAACTTTACGCTAATGGGTTACCGTGAGTATGAACTTTCGCCAGTGCAAGGTGATTACCAGTTAAAAGGTAAAAAGGGCACTAGCCTTGGTCTAATGAAAAACACAGATGAAGAGCATAGCCGTTTACTTTCAGAATTACCTGAAGTAGCTCGCCAAGAAGCACGTAGCAGCAATTTATTAATTTTAACGAAAACAAATTCAGTATCTCGTGTGCATCGCCCTGCGTATATCGACTATGTGGGTATTAAGCGTTTTGATGATGCGGGCAATGTAATTGGTGAAGACCGTTTCCTTGGTTTATTCTCATCAAGCTTTTATAACAACAGCGCCGCTGATGTACCTGTACTGAAAAGTAAGATTAACCGCATTATGGAAATGTGTGACTTTGCAAAAGGCACTCATGCATACAAAGCGGTATTAAATATTTTAGAAACGTATCCACGTGATGAACTTGTTCAAGCACGTGAAGCTGATCTACTTGAAGTTGCCATGGGCGTATTACAAGTACAAGAGCGTGATATGTGCCGTATTTTTGTGCGTAAAGACGCATATGGCCGTTTCTTCTCTTGCATGGTATATGTACCGCGTGAGCGCTATAACACGGCTCTTCGTCGTGAAACGCAACGTATCTTAGCCAATGCATTTAATTCTGACGAAAAAGTCGAATTTACTACTTTCTTCTCTGAGTCAACATTAGCCCGTACACATTACACGGTGCGTGTGACTGACAATAATATTGAATATAACGTGAAAGACATCGAAAACAACCTAATTGAAGCTGCCCGTACTTGGGAAGATAGACTCCAATCTGCACTACTTGAAAGTGCAGGTGAAGCACGCGGCAAAGAACTAAACCGTAAATATGCACAAGCGTTTGCAAGTGCGTATAAAGATCAGGTTTTACCAAGTGCTGCGGTTGTTGATATTGAAAAACTAGAACTTCTTACTGACGAAAACAAACTAGAAATGTTGTTTTACCGTCCACAAGAAGAAGCAAATACCAACGTTGTTCGTTTAAGCTTATTCCATAAAGATGAGCCAATCCACTTATCTGACGTAATGCCAATGTTAGAAAATTTTGGTTTACGCGTAGTGGGTGAAACACCTTACTCAGTTAAAACGACTGACGGTAAAGTTAATTGGATCATGGATTTCACCATGCTAATTGACAATAAGGGCATTGCTGATTTTGATAAAGTATCAGCACGTTTCCGTGCCGCACTGACTAATGTTTGGAATAACCGATTAGAAAACGATGGTTTCAACCGTTTAGTATTAATGGGTGGCTTAACAGGTCGTGAAGCGTCTATTCTTCGTGCATACGCTAAATACATGCGTCAGATTGGTGTAACTTTCTCGCAAACATACATCGAAAGCACGTTTGCCAATTACCCACATATTGCTTCGCAAATCGTTAACTTATTCACTAAAAAGTTCTCTGTTAAGAACCCAGGTAGTGAGAAGGCTCTTGAGAAGCTAGTTGCACAAGTAAATCTTGAACTAGAAAACGTAGCAAACCTGGATGATGACCGTATCATCCGTTTATACGTTGATATGATCAATGCAACCCTAAGAACGAACTTCTTCCAAAAAGAAGCGGATGGCCAATTTAAGTCTTACGTATCATTCAAGGTGCAACCTTCTATGATCCCAGAAATGCCATTACCACTTCCTGCGTTCGAGATCTTCGTATACTCGCCGCGCGTTGAAGGTGTGCATTTACGTGGTGGTAAAGTTGCTCGTGGTGGTTTACGTTGGTCAGACCGTCGTGAAGATTTCCGTACTGAAGTACTGGGTCTTGTTAAAGCGCAACAAGTTAAAAACACGGTTATCGTACCAGTTGGTTCTAAAGGCGGTTTCGTATGTAAACAGCTACCAACAGAGCGTGAAGCATTCTTCAAAGAAGGCCAAGAGTGTTACAAGATTTTCATCCGTGGTTTATTAGATATCACAGATAACATTGAACGTGGTGAAATTGTGCCACCAGTTGATGTTGTTCGTCATGATGAAGATGACCCGTATTTAGTTGTTGCTGCCGATAAGGGTACTGCGACTTTCTCTGATATCGCTAACGGCATCGCAAATGAATATAACTTCTGGCTAGGTGATGCATTTGCATCAGGTGGCTCAGTAGGTTACGACCACAAGAAAATGGGTATCACGGCAAAAGGTGCGTGGGAATCTGTTAAACGTCATTTCCGTGAAATGGATATTGACTGTCAAACAACTGATTTCACTGTTGTGGCAATCGGCGACATGGCGGGTGACGTATTTGGTAATGGTATGTTGCTTTCTAAGCACATTCGCTTACAAGTAGCGTTTAACCACATGCACATCTTTGTTGATCCAAACCCAGATGCAGCGACATCTTACCCAGAGCGTGAACGTTTATTTAATCTACCGCGTTCTTCTTGGGAAGATTACAACAAAGACCTTATTTCACAAGGTGGTGGTGTATTCTCTCGTGCGGCTAAATCAATTAGCTTAAGCCCAGAAATGAAGAAAATGCTCGGCACTAAGAAAGCGAGCATGACACCTAATGAGTTAATCAAAGCAGCACTAATGATGGAGTTTGATTTACTTTGGAATGGTGGTATCGGTACTTACATCAAGCACTCTAAAGAGACTGATGCTGATGTTGGTGACCGCGCGAATGATGCACTTCGTATTAATGGTTCTGAGCTTGGTGCGAAGATCTTAGGCGAGGGCGGTAACTTAGGTGCAACACAATTAGGTCGAATCGAATTTGCTGCAAAAGGCGGTCGTGTTAACACTGACTTCATTGATAACGTGGGTGGTGTAGCATGTTCAGATAACGAAGTTAATATTAAGATTTTACTTAATGGTCTAGTTGCAGAAGGTGACTTAACGCGTAAACAACGTGATGAGCTACTTTATTCAATGACTGATGAAGTATCTGAGTTAGTATTAAAAGATTGTTATCGTCAAACGCATACCTTATCGATTACTCAATCAAAAGGTACGTCGACGCTAAAAGAAAAAGTACGTTTCATCCACGCACTTGAAAAAGATGGCAAGTTAAACCGTGCAATCGAGTTTATTCCAACTGATGAAGAACTTGCAGAGCGCGCAGCAGCGGGTAAAGATTTAACTCGTCCAGAGCTATCTGTATTAGTTTCTTATGCGAAGATGGTACTTAAAGAGTCTCTAGTGGTTGATGAAATCACTGAAAACCCATACTACCGTCAATTATTAGTTAAGTCGTTCCCAGTGCCACTTCGTGAGAAGTTCAACGATGCAATGGATAACCACCCACTTCGTAAAGAAATTATCGCAACTAAACTTGCGAATAATATCGTTAACGATATGGGCCTTAACTTTATGGTTCGTATGCAAGAAGAAACAGGTGCGAATGAAGCTGAAATCGCACTTTGCTACTCAATTGCAAAAGAAGTGTTCCAGATGCCAGAAACGTGGTCATCAATTGTTGCGCTTGATAATAAGATCCCAGCAGCTGTGCAAACAGAAATGCTATATCAGTTACGTCGTACGGTTCGTCGTGCAACACGTTGGTTCTTACGTCATCGCAATAAAGCACAAACGATTGAGCAAGCAATTGAATTCTTCGCACCAACATTTGCTGATTTAAGTGAAAACCTAAACAGCTATATGGTTGAAAAAGAGAGCGAGCGTCTAGTTAAAGCAGCTGACAAGTTAATTGACAGCAATGTGCCAAAAGAACTAGCGACACGCATAGTTTCACTATCAAGCTTATTCTCTGTAATGGACTTAGCTGAAATTGCAAATAATTCAGAGCGTAGTATTGATATGGTTTCTAATACGTACTTCAAGTTGGGTGCACGTATGGGCCTTCATTGGTTCCTTGACCAAATCACTAACCAACCGGTTGCGAACCACTGGCAAGCACTTGCTCGTGCGTCATACCGTGAAGAGCTGGATTGGCAACAACGTACATTATCAGCTGTGGTACTTAATAGCTTTGCAGCAGATAGCAAAGACATTGATGCACAAATTGATGAGTGGATGGATAATCAAGATCTACTATTACAACGTTGGAAGCAGATGTTATCTGAGTTCAAAACATCGCAAAGCCACGATTTTGCGAAGTTCTCAGTGGCACTTCGTGAACTAATGTTGCTAAGCCACAACTGTGACACTTCCAAATAAGTGAAAAGTCGTTAAAATACATACCCCAGCTCGCTGGGGTATTTTTTTGCCCTTAATTTGCAATGGTCCGTTTTAAACGGCTACCTTGTTTATTTTACCTGAGGAACAAACCATGTTTTATGATCTAGCTCGCCGTTTTATGTTTACCCGTGATGCGGAGTGGGCTCATGAATTTGCACTTAATAATTTACGACGATTTGCTCATACGCCATTGAGTGCTGCGTGGTCTCAATCTGTCCCTAATAAACCTGTAAATTTTTTGGGGTTAGAATTTAAAAATCCGGTAGGTTTAGCAGCAGGCTTAGATAAAAATGCAGAGTGTATTGATGCATTTTCGCAAATGGGCTTTGGTTTTGTTGAAGTAGGTACTGTTACCCCACGTCCTCAAGCTGGTAACGATAAACCACGTATTTTTCGCCTACCTGAATCAAATGCGATTATTAATCGCATGGGTTTTAACAACAAGGGTGTTGATAACCTAGTTAACAATGTTAAAGCGGCGAAATATGACGGAATTTTAGGTATCAATATTGGTAAAAATAAAGATACACCAAACGAGCAGGGTAAAGATGATTACATCCACTGTATGCGTAAAGTGTTCGAACATGCATCATACATTACGGTAAATATCTCTTCACCGAATACCCCTGGTCTACGCGACTTGCAATACGGTGAAGCGCTGGATGATTTACTACAAAGCTTAAAGAACGAACAACTTGATTTAGTTGCAAAGCATAACAAACATGTACCTATGCTGGTTAAGATCGCCCCAGATCTTGATGAAGTACAAATTGCTCAAGTAAGTGAATCATTGATCAACAATAAGATCGATGGCGTTATTGCCACGAACACCACTCTTGAGCGCGCTTTGGTGCAAGGCCAACAATACGCAAATGAAGCGGGTGGTTTATCTGGGCAACCAGTTCGTCAGCGCTCAACCCACGTGGTTAGCGAGCTTAAGCGCTTAACCGAAGGTAAACTACCGATTATCGGTGTGGGTGGTATCGACGATGCCGAGTCGGCAAAAGAAAAATTTGCAGCAGGTGCAGACCTAGTTCAAGTTTACACTGGTTTTATTTATAAAGGTCCGGAATTGGTAAAAACGATCCTAAATGGCTTATAAGGATCAGTTATCTAAGCAATTGATCATTAATAAAATGTTCTAAGAAATCATTTTATTAATGGTCTGCTTTAGTTATAATTTATGATTAAGCGCACAGTATTTATTTTTTAGGGAGGAGACATGTTACAAGCATCTAAGCAATGGAAATGGCTTGCTTGTGCGAAAAACAATCGTCTTTTGGTTGATCTTGACCAAGATATGCAACTGTGCACGCCTTATAAACTTCGCCAACTTACCGATGCTGTGCTAAAAGAACCAAATTTTAGCCTTGAAGATGCTGCTTTTTATCAGCAAGTTTATCAATACCTCGAAACTTTCTCATTATGGAATCCTGCAGAGCTTTGCCAAATTGCTCTTAATGCCACAGCGGTAAAATTTCATTTAAAGCCAGTACTTGCAAAAAGTTGGTTTTTTCATGAGTATCACGGCAGCCAACCAAGTGTTGAAGCTGTAGTGAAGTTGTGCTCACAAGCACAAGAGGGTGAGTTTTTAATTGTCGACCATTCAAGTGAAGCCTCAGTGTGTATTAACTTAAGTCAACATTTTCAATTAGACGAAAATCTATCACTTGAGCAGTTTGAAGCCATTAAGGTTTTAAATAACCGTATCCATCCTGTTTATATTCAACAAAAACAGTTTAAATCTGCCTAATATCCCTGCAAATGTTGGCGTTTTTGTTCGCCAAGCTATGCTATAATCCTGCGCAATTAGCATTTAAGGGTTTTTACTTTGCAATTTATCGCACTTACTTCTATCGGAATAGAAAATTTACTTGTTGATGAGCTTACAGCACTCGGTGCAGAAGTCTCAAAACAAACCGTGGGCTCTGTACGTTTTGAAGCTGATAGCTTATTAGCACAAAAGATTTGTTTATCGAGTCGCTTTGCCACTCGTATCATGATGCTGATAGAAGAAAAAGAAGGCGTAAAAGACAAAGACAGCCTTTATCAATTTGCACGCTTGCAGCCTTGGCAAGAATGGTTTGGTCCTAAACAAACCTTTGCTGTTGATTTTAGCGGTACTAATAACGACTTAAAAAATACGCAATTTTCAGGTCTCGTTGTTAAAGATGCGATTGTCGATTATTTTGCGGATTTATTCGAGCAGCGCCCAGATGTTGATAAATACAACGCCAATGTTCGTGTTGTAGCTAGATTGAACCGCCAAGGGGTCGCGCTTTATATCGATTATTCTGGCCCTCGTTTGTCTGAACGTGGTTATCGTCAAGATCAAGGCAAGGCTCCAATTAAAGAGCATTTAGCTGCAGCTCTTGTAAAACGTAGTGGCTGGCTTGAAAACGTACAGCAACCTTTGTTCGACCCATGTTGTGGTTCTGGTACCATTTTAATTGAAGCAGCCAGCATGGCACGCAATGAAGCACCGGGGTTATTCCGTGAAGGTTTCGCGTTCGAGCGCTTGCCAAGTTTTCGTATTCAAAAATATAAAGAGTTAAAAGCTGAATTAACTGCTCAAATTACAGATCCAAAGTTATGGCTTATTGGCCATGATATTGATGGCGGTGTGATTGCAAAAGCACAGGAAAACGCCGAGCGAGCAGACCTTGGTAATGTGATCAAATTTAAACAAAGCGATGCGACTAAGTTAACCTCTGTAGCGAAATTACCAGGAGTGGTGATTTCAAATTTACCTTATGGTGAGCGCTTAGGTTCAATGGCTGAGCTGGTTAACTTACACCGTAGTTTAGGTGTGGGCTTTAAAAAGCACTTTAACCATTGGAAGCTTGCTTTATTAGGCACAGACGAAAGCCTATTTAAATTATTAAAACTTGTTAAATTAAAACGCTATAAGTTCAAAAATGGCCCGTTAGATGTTGTTTTAAATCTATACCAACTAGACGATAAACAAGTAGAGCTAAGCAAAGAAGACAAACCTGCACTTAATTTTGAAGGCTCAACGGCATTTGCAAACCGCTTAAAGAAAAACAAGCAAAACTTAAAGAACTGGTTAAAACAAAATGAAGTGAGCTGTTATCGCGTTTATGATGCTGATATTCCAGAATATAACGTAGCTGTTGATGTTTATGATGACTCAGCTGTTATTTTTGAATATGCTGCACCGAAAGAAATTGATGATAATACGGCACAAAAACGCCTACAGGATGTCATAAGCCTGACTGCTGAACAGTTAGCAATTGCACCTGAAAATATCGCAGTTAAAGTGCGTAAAAAACAAAAAGGTGAAGAGCAATACACTAAAGTATCAAAACAAAATCGCACTCAAGTCGTCGAAGAGTTTGGTGCTAAATTTAAAGTTAACCTTTTTGATTATTTAGATACTGGTTTATTTTTAGATCATCGTTTGGCACGCCGATATATTCAACAAAATTCGCAAGGCAAACGTTTCTTAAACTTGTTTGCTTATACTGGCAGTGCATCTGTGCATGCGGCAGTAGGTGGTGCTAAAGCTATCACCACCGTTGATATGTCAAAAACTTACTTAAAGTGGGCGCAAGAGAACTTTGCGTTGAATGACTTAAGTAATACCCGCTATCGTTTTGAACAAGCTGACTGCTTGAAATGGCTTGAATATGCTCAAGGTCAATATGATTTAATCTTCTTAGACCCACCGACTTTCTCAAATTCAAAACGTATGAAAGATGCATTTGATGTACAACGCGATCACATTAAATTACTTACGTGGGTTAAGAAAATCTTAAGCCCGAACGGTACGCTTATTTTCTCAAATAATAAGCGTGGCTTTAGCATGGATGAAGTAGGGCTAATGGGTCTGGGTTTAAAAGCAGAAAACATTTCAGATAAGACTCTATCACCAGACTTTAAGCGTAATAAGCAAATCCATAATAGTTGGCTTATTACCCATGGCTAATTTTACCCTGTACCACAGTGATGGCTGTCATCTGTGTGAAATGGCCGATGAATTATTAATTGCTGCAAACGCTTCGTTTGTAGCAAAAGACATTATGGACAGTGAACAGCTGATTGCTCTATACCAAACCAGTATTCCGGTTGTTGAAGCTCATCAAGGTGAGAAATTATTCTGGCCTTTTGATGCTGAGCAGTTAGCGCAATTTATTGCTGATAATAAAGAATAAGAGTAGTAATCACGATGGATTTAATCAGAATAGCCAAAGCGCAACTCGCTTATGGTACACATCCGCTACTAGATGATGCCGATGCCGTTATTGAGTCAGGTGAGCGTGTATGTATCGTTGGCCGTAACGGTGCAGGAAAATCAACACTACTAAAAGTACTTGATGGCCAAGTGACATTGGATGATGGCGAAATCAACCAATTAGGCGGTATTCGTATTTCTCGTCTAGAGCAAGATCCCCCCAAAGGGGCAGCAGGTTCAGTATTTGATTATGTTGCTCAAGGCATGCCAGATATTGCTAACTTACTGATAGAATATCACCACGTTAGTAATCAAATGCAAACAGACTATAACGATAAATTGCTCAACAAATTAGAGCGTTTATCTAATGAATTGGAAACAGTTGATGGCTGGCGTTTTGATACCCGTATTCAATTAGTTTTATCTCGCTTAGAGCTGGAGCCAGAGGCCAAACTTGAATCATTATCGGGTGGTTGGCTACGTAAAGTTGCTCTAGCAAGAGCTTTGGTTAGTGAACCCGACTTACTGTTACTTGATGAGCCAACTAACCACTTAGATATGAGTAGTGTTATTTGGCTTGAGCAGTTTTTAAAAGAGTTTAAAGGCGGTATCGTTTTTATATCTCACGATCGTGCGTTTATACGTGCAGTTGCTACTCGTATTCTCGATTTAGACCGTGGTAAGCTTGTTTCATATCCTGGTGATTACGCAACTTATCTTGAGCAAAAAGCGCATGATTTAAAAGTAGAAGAAACACAGAATGCACTGTTTGATAAACGTTTAGCTGAAGAAGAAACGTGGATCCGTCAAGGCATTAAAGCACGTAGAACACGTAATGAAGGGCGAGTACGCGCACTAAAAGAATTACGTAAAGAGCGTAAGCAACGTGTAGATCAAGTTGGTAAAACTGATTTCAACATTGAAACTGCTGATCGTTCTGGTAAGTTGGTGTTTGAAGCTAAAAACATTTGTCATGCATTTAAAGACAAAGTGATTGCGAAAGATTTCTCGACGCTTGTTATGCGGGGCGACCGAGTTGGTCTTGTTGGACCAAACGGTATAGGTAAAACAACGCTGCTGAAAATTTTATTTGGTGACTTAGTTCCAGATAGTGGCAGTGTTAAACAAGGTGTTAATTTAGAATTTGCCTACTTTGACCAATACCGCCAAAAGCTCGATGAAGAAGCTACAGTGCAAGACAACGTTGCTGAAGGCAAGCAAGAAGTGATGATGGGCGGTCGTTCTCGTCATGTGTTAGGTTACTTACAAGACTTCCTATTTCCTCCGGCACGGGCTCGTACGCCTGTAAAAGCACTTTCTGGTGGTGAAAAGAATCGCTTATTGTTAGCAAAGCTATTTTTAAAGCCATCTAACATTATTGTACTCGATGAGCCAACCAATGACCTTGATATCGAAACGTTAGAGCTCCTTGAGGAGATTATTAACCAATACCAAGGCACCGTATTGATAGTTAGCCATGACCGTGAATTTATTGATAATACCTGTAACTCTGTATGGGCCTTTGAGGGGAACGGCAAGATCACAGACATTGTTGGCGGTTACAGCGACTATGAAGCATACGCCGCTCATTTAGCTGAGCAAGAAAAACAACAACAGCAACAAATTAAGCAAGAAAAGCCAGCCGTTGTTAGCCAAGATAATACACCAAAGAAAAGTAATAAACTCTCTTACAAATTAAAACTTGAATTAGAAGAATTACCCAGTAAAGTGGAACAACTTGAAAAAGCGTTAGACGCTCAGCAAGTTGTGGTTAATGACCCTGACTTTTTTAAGCAAGATGCTGCAATTACAACAGAAGCATTGAACCATTTAGCCGAGTTAGAGTCTGAGCTTGAAGCCGCTTTTGAGCGCTGGGAAGAACTCGAAGATTTAAAGAATCAGTAGTAAGGATTAAAATGAAATACAAATTACTCGCTGCCAGTATTTTAGCCACCCTAAGTACCTCAGCGATGAGTGCAACCTATAAATTAGAAGAATTAGGTGGAATCGAGGGCGCGAAGTTTAACTACATTACAGATGTTAGTGAAAATGGACACATTATTGGTTTAGCAAATGGTCTTTACAAGTTACCAGTAGATATCTCTTATATCGATTTTACGGATTCGTTGATCAAAGACGCCTATGATACCGCTAAAAAACAGTTTGAATTAATTGATAAAGAAATCACATTTACGTTAGATGACATTGAGAACAACGATGCAGTGAATACTAACGCTGATGCTCATGCATTCATGGTTAGTTTTTTAACTGGACGTGCAACTGACTCAGAATACCAAAAGCTATCAAGTGCAATCGCAACACGTTACACCGCAGAAGGTTCGACAGAGCAAGTTTTATTTGATGAGCAGTCAGTTGATTTTGATGGTTTAACGCGCTCGACTTCTAACTTACTTAATGCTGTAACAGATGATGGTGTGATGGTAGGTTGGGGTAGTGCACCCTATGAGAAAACATCGTTTACTCAAACAGATGAAGACGAAGAAGAAACGCATTTCTTAAGAGATTTTATCAGTCGTGCCATCGTAATCTCAGCCGATGGTGTAAAAGTTGAACTTGCCCCTGAATTTGATGATTTTGGTGGTGTTAGTTCGGCGAATGATATTGTCAAGACTGCCAATGGTTACGAAGTTGTAGGTACAGTATCAACGAACATTGCTGCTGACCCTTTAAAAGATATTGAAGATAAATGCGATAACGAAGATGAACCTGTTTCTGATTGTGTGGAATCATATAATCGTCAATATAAAACAGGTATCTATAATAAACAGGCTGTGAAGTGGACGTTAGATAGCAATTTAAACATTACTAACACTGAGATGCTTGGTTTAGGCTTAACACCGAAAGATGACGAAGATTTCGCTTTTCGTAGCAACGCAATTGCGATCAATGAAAGTGGCTTAATCGTCGGTACTTCTGATGTTCGATACAAAGGCAGAGATACGCGAATTACAATGCCTGTTATCTTCGAAAATGGTGAAGTAAATGAGTTTATTGATCAAGAAGATGATTGGATCTCAGGTCAGCCTTTAGCTGTTAACAACGATGACGTTGTAGTTGGTTATGCAAGTAAACGTATTGACGGCACAAACAGAACAAAATTCTTTTACTATGACAAGAAAAGCGACAGTGTTGTTTTCCCAACGGATTACTTCTCGAGCTCTAGCTCATTAGCAAACGATATCAATGATAATGGTATTGTAGTTGGTGAAGGCGAGACAGATATCTACAATACGTCAACTCGTCGTCGTGAAGGTTTCATGTACACCATTGGTGAAGATAAAATTGTTAACTTAAACGATTTATTACCGTGTTTCGAAGAAGATGGTGAGACTCGTTTTAAATATACGGTTGCTGAAGCAAAGGCAATTAACAACAATAACGAAATCTTCGGTGTTGCGACTAAAACAGTTGAAAAGACAGATTCATTTGGCAATGTTGTTGTAGATATTAACGGCAATACCGAATACGAAAGTGTTGCAGTTGCTGTTAAGTTAACACCAATTGATGGCAATGTTGAAGAGTGTCAAGCTGAAGAGGTTGAGCAATACGAGCGTCAATCAGCAAGCTTCCCTTGGTATGCATTACTGCTATTACCATTTGCAGCAGCACGTCGTATATTTAGAAAATAAAAACTTGGTATAAAGTAAATTACTTTAAAACCTAAATAAAAAACCCAGCTTAAAGCTGGGTTTTTTGTCTATAC
>NZ_JAKEVN010000008.1:0-73660 GCF_022398505.1 Pseudoalteromonas sp. Isolate3
GGTTACAAAAATGAATACAGTAATTAGTAAAAAATTTTTAGCCGTAGTAATTAGCTGCCTGTTAGTTGGGTTTACTACAAATCATGATGCTTTTGCACAGTCGTCAGATGGAACTGGTTCTGTCACAAACGTTTCGAAACAAGAAGAAAAAGAACATCAAGATGAGCATGAACACGAAAAGGGACATGAAGAAGATAAAGGTGACCATGACGAGCACGGCCATGAAGGTGGTAATAAAGAGGGAGAAGAAGGACATGAAGAAGGTATCACTATTGATCCAAAGAAGATGTCGCTTGCTAACATTAAAGTGGAAAGTGTTAAGCCTGAATATCAATTTAGCTCCGTATATGCACCTGGCGAAATAAAAGCTAATGGCTATAAAAGTTATGTGGTATCACCACGTACAGAGTCAGTCATTATCAGTCGCCATGCAGCGCTTGGCGAGTATGTAGAAATAGGTCAGAAGTTAGTTACATTATTTAGTGAAGCAATGGCACAAGCACAAGCTGACTATTTAATCGCTTCAACCGAATGGCAACGTGTAAAAAAGCTGGGTAATAAGACGGTGAGTGAAAGTCGATTATTACAAGCTGAAACAACATACAATGCGAGCTATGGCAAGCTCATTGCTTTAGGGTTAACTGAAAAAGCAATAAATGGTATTTCTAACAAAGACATTAAAGCATTTGGACAATATGCATTAACGGCGCACCGTGAAGGTGTCGTGCTTCAAGACGACTTTATCCAAGGGCAACGTGTTGATGCTGGGGATTCAGTCATGTTGTTAGCTGATGAAAAACAACTATGGGTTGAAGCAAAAGTTTCTCCAAATAAAAAGCTAAATTTATCAATTGATTCTCCTGCGGTACTTAAATTAGAAGGCCAGAGTTACAATGCCAAAGTTATCCAAGAAGCCCATACAATTGATCCCGTAACTCGTACAAGAATTATTAGATTGGGGGTACAGAATGCTGATGATAACCTTCATTCAGGTATGTTTGTAAAAGTTTACTTTCAGTTTGCCACAAAGCAGAAAGTGATGGCTGTGCCAGAAGAAGCATTGATCCGCAGCGCAGATGGTGATTGGACCGTATTTGTCGAAGACCACCCTGGAGAATTTAAAGCTGTAGAAGTAGAACTAGGCCGAGCCTTAGGTGATTTTAGGGAAATCATTGGCCTTGATAGTGGGACGCGAATTGTAACCAAAGGCGCATTTTTTGTTGCTTCTGAAATCGCTAAAGGCGGATTTGATCCGCATAACCACTAAGGAGCAAGACTATGTTTAATAAAATAATAGATTGGTCTGTTAATAATAGACTCCTGATTTTGATTGCGCTGTTTGCCACAATTGTCGGCGCAATTATGGTTATACCAAAACTAAATTTAGATGCCTTTCCTGATGTTACTAATGTTCAAGTTGCTGTAAATACTGAAGCGCCAGGACTAGCTGCTGAAGAAGTTGAACAACTCATTACGTACCCCATTGAAGCGGTCATGTATGCCTTACCTGATGTAGAACAAGTGCGCTCAATTTCTAAAACAGGCTTGTCTGGCGTCACGGTTGTTTTCAAAGAAGGCACCGACATTTACTTTGCAAGACAACTTGTATTTGAGCGTCTTCAAGCCGCAAAAGAACTGATACCAGAAGGTGTCGGCACACCCGAAATGGGGCCAAACACCTCAGGGCTAGGCCAAGTATTTCAGTACCTTCTTATTTCAGATAAAGATGCAGGCTATGATGCTATGGCACTCAGGAGTCTCAATGATTGGGTAGTAAAATTACTCGTTATGCCTGTCGATGGTGTTACTGATGTACTCTCCTTTGGAGGTATTGTTAGGCAGTACCAAGTAAATGTAGATCCATCTAAGCTTCTTTCTTATAACCTAACGCAAGAAGACGTTGTTGGTGCCCTAGATAACAACAATGCCAATGTTGGCGGATGGTATATGAACCGTGGGCAAGAGCAGCTTGTTATTAGAGGTGCAGGTTGGTTTGAAAGTGGTGACGCTGGTATTAGTAATATCAAACAAGTTCCCGTCAAAACAGTTGATGGGACAGTTGTGACGGTTTCGGATATTGCTAAAGTTGAAATGGGCAGTGAAATTCGTCAAGGTGCTGTCACAATGACGCGCAAAACCGAAGACGGTAAAGTCGAAAATTTAGGTGAAGTTGTCTCTGGCATTGTCTTAAAACGCATGGGGTCTAATACTAAAGCCACCATTGATGGTATCAATGCAAGAATCCCATTGATTAATCAAGCATTGCCTAAAGGTGTTCGCTTTGAACCATTTTATGATCAGGCTGATTTGATTGAAAAAGCCGTTGATACAGTAGTTGATGCACTATTACTAGCATTTATTTTCATCTGTATTGTATTAGCACTATTTTTAATGAATATACGTGCAACCTTCCTTGTCCTAATATCTATTCCAATTTCAATTGGTATCGCGTTAATGATCATGGCTTGGTGGGGCATTTCTGCAAACCTTATGTCATTGGGTGGCATTGCCGTAGCCATTGGTATGCTAGTTGATGGTTCAGTCGTGATGGTTGAAAACATGTTTAAGCATTTAAATAGACCAGACTCTACCCATTTAAAAACTGTAAAAGAAAGAGTGCCTAGTGCTGATACTGATCCACATGATGTAGAACAAGATGAGCATGGTATTAAGTTACGTCTTCAAAATGCGGGTAAAGAAGTGGCTCGTCCCGTATTTTTTGCAGCTTCTATTATTTTAGTCGTATTTACGCCTTTATTTAGCTTTGAAGGTGTTGAGGCAAAGTTATTTCAACCTATGGCAATAAGCATCATTTTAGCTGTTATATCTGCTATTGTGGTTGCGTTGTTTGTTGTACCCGCTTTAGCTACTTATTTATTTAAGTCAGGTGTAAAAGAGAGGGAAAGCTTTGTTCTTAGGCCATTAGACAAACTCTACAGAAAAGGGCTTACATTCGCACTAAAACGCACCAAATTAGTCATTTCAGCCGCACTTATATTAGTTTTCTCTGCCTTTGCATTAGTTCCATTAATTGGTACTGAATTTGTACCTGAGTTAGAAGAAGGGACGATAAACTTAAGAGCAACGCTTGCACCTTCTTCCAGTTTAGATACCGCGCTCACTGTGGCACCAATTCTAGAAGAAAAACTAATGGCTTTTCCTGAAGTAACCTATGCATTAAGCCGAATTGGTCGAGCAGAAATAGGTGGAGACCCAGAGCCTGTGAATAACATCGAAATTTACATAGGGTTGAAGCCTGTTTCTGAGTGGACCAGTGCATCTAATCGATATGAACTTCAAGGAAAAATGGAGAGATCTTTAGAAGAATTCCCTGGGTTGCTACTCAACTTTTCTCAACCTATTGCGACTCGTGTCGATGAGCTACTATCTGGTGTTAAGGCTCAGTTGGCGATAAAGTTGTTTGGGCCTGAACTTGAGGTACTGGCGGCTAAAGGTCAAGAAATAGAAACAGCAATTAAAAACATTGAAGGTGCAAGGGATGTTGCATTGGAGCAAATTGCTGGTGAAGCGCAATTGGTGATAAGTCCTAACAGGCAAGAACTATCACGCTTTGGATTGTCTGTGAGTGACATAATGGAGGTTGTGCGTGATGGTATTGGTGGTGTTGAAGCCGGACAAATAATCAATGGTAATGAACGTTATGATATTTACGTTCGCATAGAGGAAGAGTACCGAAGTAACAAAGAAGCTATTGCTGATATTCGGCTTCAATCACCTACTGGTGCTTGGGTGCGGCTGGGTGACGTAGCCTCAGTCTCATTTGAGTCAGGCCCACCACAAGTTAGACGCGATGATGTACAACGAAGAGTCGTTATCCAAGCAAATGTACAAAATCGAGATATGGGAAGCGTGGTTGCCGATATCAGAACGGTAATTGCTGAAAAGGTTGACTTACCTTCAGGTTATTCTGTTTCGATTGGCGGCCAGTTCGAAAGTCAAAAACGTGCTCAAAATAGGTTAGCTATAGTTGTACCTTTATCGTTAGCACTAATCGCACTACTACTTTACTTTGCCTTTGGTTCTGTTGGTCAAGCTATGCTGATATTGGTCAACGTGCCGCTTGCTGTAATTGGCGGAGTTTTCTCCTTATATTTATCTGGACAATACTTGTCTGTACCAAGCTCCGTTGGCTTTATTACCTTATTTGGTGTAGCGGTATTGAATGGGGTCGTTATGGTAGAAAGTATCAACCAACGTATTAAAGACGGTCTAGAAGCATCTAAAGCCGTTTTTGAAGGCGCTACTTCAAGATTAAGACCTGTACTTATGACTGCTATAACATCAGCTTTAGGTTTGATACCGATGTTAATGTCTAATGGTGTTGGTGCAGAAATACAGCGCCCATTAGCGAGTGTTATTGTTGGCGGCTTGGTAACTGCAACACTGTTAACATTATTTGTTTTACCTGTTTTATATCGCTGGTTTTCAGAGAAAAAAATAAAAGAGCTATCCAGATAAAATTACTGTGAACTCTAACCCCACGCTAAAGTCACGTTTAGCGTGGGGTTATTGAGTAGATGAACGAAAAGAAAGATTAGATTTAACAATAAACTAATAGTCATGACTGCTTTGTCGGAATATTTGTCGTTAAACAGGCCAAAGCTAACTTCCGCTTTCGTATCTTTGCAGTCTTAATCTCTATGTGTCTCAAGGTCGGATTATGGCACGTGCCAGACTCTAACTTCGAGTCTGGCTTAGGTTCAAATTTAAGCATCGATCTGTTCTGATACTTCTAACGCATCATCAACTTCTATTCCCAAGTACCTGACAGTGCTCTCTAGTTTTCTATGGCCAAGTAGAAGCTGACAGGCTCTTAAATTTTTAGTTTTTTTGTAAATTAGTGATGGTTTGGTACGTCTCATTGAATGAGTGCCATATTGAGTCTTATCTAACCCAATTGAGGTGACCCAAGAGTCAACTATACGTCCATATTGACGGGTTGAAAGGTGTTCAGAGGAATGAATTCGTGACTTAAACAAGTAATCATAAGAATTGAGAGTAAATTGCTCTATGAGCGCCACAATTGATTTCCTTGTATTTCCAGTAATTTCAAATTGAACAGGCATACCAGTCTTTTTTTGAACGACTATTGCCCGTGATTGGATTGCTTTACCATGTGCAATGTCATTAACTTTTAGTGAAACTAAATCACACCCTCTTAGTTTGCTATCTATGGCTAGGTTAAATAGTGCTAGATCTCTTATTTTATGAAAAAGTTCCAGTCGTATTCGGATAGCCCATATTTGCTGTAATTTTAGAGGTAACTTTTGTCCTACAAGCTTATTTTTATTCCAAGGCTCTTTAGGCTGATATATAGTTAACTGGTGCATTAGTTGTACTCCGGTGTTTATGGAGTTTTAAGCTTAGCTCGCTACAAAAGAATTCGGGTATGAGCGAGGAGCGGACACTGAAAAGTTAAATTTATTATTACTTCTTTGAGTAAGAGCCTAATTCTGTTCGATAACATTATTAAACGCCGCTTTGGGGAAAAATAACATGCTTAATATCTCGCTATTTTAATTACTTGTTTACAAAGGAAATTATTGGTGAAATTATCGGGGTATGTAATATACGCCGTTTTGGTGTGTTATAAACCACCAAAACGGTGTTCAATAAGCTGTTAGCCATTAATTCATACGTACGGAGTTTATATGCTTACCCATTCCTTCGAAGACCTGACTCAAACGTTTAGAGTTCTGCTTGAATCGAATCAAAGATTAAAACAATTAATTGATATTGATAGAGCAGAAGCCGTGGGTACTGTGGAAACTGCAATTAACGCAAAATTAAATGCATTCCATAATTTATATGATTTGATGGCGCAAGAATTAGGAAAGCCAGTAGATTGGTATTCAGTCCCTGAACTTTGCATAATTCTGGCAATTCGCAATGCTCGCCACCATAACAAAGCAAACAGAATTAGAAGTTTATGGAACTACCATAATCAAGTTTGTGAAAAGCCTACAAACAAAAAGAAGTATCTATACGTAAATTCTGTTGTACCTGAAGAGGAAGAAGGTGGAGGGTACTTTGATATACCTCTATCTTGGTCTGATTTAGACGATTTGTTAACTTTGCCACGAAATGAATCAAGATTGAGAGCTAATGCTAGAGATCTAATTCGTAACTATTTAAATGCAGATAAATTTGAAGAAGAGGCAAAATCTTTAGGTTTCAGTAAATCTCAAATATTTTTCAACTTTGTGCCTTTGTCTCTGAATGCAGGAATTGCATTGCACCCATTTGTGAAAGAGCATGTGACACCTGATTCAGTAGAGTCTGAATTTTTTTTACAGCACTTTGAAAATACAGCCTCAGCACTGACTAAAGAACACGACTATCAAGAGTTCACATTTTCACTACCAGAGTAAATGGCTAACAAGAGTCTAAGGTTACGACAGTCCGCAAATGGCACAAAGCCGTCCTTCAGCTCTAACTCACTACTGTCCAAAAACAAGTTACTAATCAAAATCTCGCACTAAACAAACAAAAAAGCGCGGCTTACTTAAGCCGCGCTTTCTACTCATTATTCACAATTAAAGTGTGTAGCTAAAGGTTAATTTAGCATTACGCTCTTCTCCTGGCATACCGCCTAAGAACATTGCTTTTGAGTAATAGGTTTTGTTAAACAAGTTATTTAGGTTTAACTGTAGTTTCCAATCATCTGTTTGGTATTGAATGGCGGCGTCGTACACCGTGTAGCTCGGTACGTAGCCATCAGGAATACCAAACGAGGTTGAGTTTGTGCTGCGGTCATCAACATATTGCACGCCTGCGCTAATTGTCAGTGGCTCGGCTAAATTAAACCATTTAGCGTCATAGCTTAACCAGCTGCTTGCTGTTACATAAGGCACACCTTTTTGGCGAGTATCGAAAGATGATGAGTTAGGGTTTTTCTTATCGCGAGCGTCTTGATACACCGCATTTACGTTAAGTTTCCACTGCTCGTTTAAATCGGCATTTAAATCAAGTTCAACACCTTTGGTTTGCTCTTCACCATCGTAAAAGCTTTTTGGTACTGAGGCATCAGATACACCGGCTTCATAATCTGGGTTGGCATACTCAAGGTTTGTACGAGCACTATCAAATACCACCAGTGAGGCCAGTAGTTGATCGTCAAAGGCTTTTACACGCATACCAATGTCGTTACTGACTGATTCTGCGTCATCGCGGTCAGCTTCGTTACCCGACACACTACCAAGCACGCTGTAGGCTGTGCGACCTTTAGAGTGGTTTACAAAGAACGAAATATCATCGCTAAGTTTGTATGTTGCACCTAGGTTGTAGGTCATACCGCTGTCTGATGTATCTGCTTCTGGCGTTGGCTCGGCGGCACTAGCGCGGTAGCGCGCATCAACGCCAAAGTGTTCGTAGCTTTGTTTAATACGGTTGAACGCAACACCTACTCGGGTTGTGAAAGTGTCGTGAATATAGGCAACATGTTGAATACCTACACCCCAAGCTTGAACCTTTTTGTTGTAATCGCTGGTTTTTAGCGGGTCGTAATCATAAAAGCTGCCTTCGCCCCAGTTCGGGTTACGAATATCAAAAATGTAAGGTAATTGACCTTGGTAAATAACCTCTCCATCTTTATTTTTAATGACTTTGTCGGCATCGTAAATTGAGTATTGTTTAAAACGAATATCGCGGTCTTCGTAGTTGGCGTTTACAAGTAGTTCGTTATCAATACCAGCAAAGCTAAAGTCATAACGCAAGTCAGCAAAGTATTGCCATGATTTTTCGTCAGCTTCTACTTGGCGGTATTCTTGGCGGCGCGCAGCAAATGGGTATAGTACGTCATCAACTACTAATGGAGCGCGCGGGTCAGCATTGATCACGCCATTACGGTTCCAATAAACATAGTTGTAAGCACCCGTTTGGCGGGCAAAGCTCGATTCGTAATTACGGTATTGTAGTTGCTGATTTAAAAATAAATTATCAGTAATGAAGTAGTTATGAGTTAATTTAAAGCGTAGTTCTTCGCCTTCGTTATCATTCGCCATTGGCGAGATAATACCGTTATGGCCAAAGGTGTAAGGTGTTAAGCCATCATTTGCTGCCAGTGAATCTGCTAATTGCTGGCGTTGCTGATCGGTTAGTTGCAGGCCTTTTGCCGTTGCGTCGTTAATTAAATCAGCAGCGGTTACTTCACCTGCGGTTTTACCATTGACTGAGTCGCTGTTAAAAATACGAATAGGGTGGCCAATTGAATCAACGGCAATGGCATCTTTGATATAAGCGGCAGAAATCATGATGTCTTGTTTGTCGCTTAATACGTATTTTAACGCGCCATAAATTTCATCACGGTCGTCTTTTAAATCGCGGTAGCCATCGCTGCGAGCTGTTTTTGCGTTAACGCGATAAGCAAGGTTGTCGGTTAATGCTGCTGTACTATCAAAGCCTAGTGAGTAGCTATCCCATTGACCAAGCTCAGCATTAACGGTGTGCTGTTCAGTAAATTGTGGTTTCTTTTCAATCAGATTGATAACACCACCTGCGCTACCCATACCATATAAGCCCGTTGCTGGGCCTTTAAGTACTTCTACAGATTCAACATTGGTCATTGAGCGGGTTGGGTTAAAGGTGTTACCTAGGCCTGCACCGCCGTACATGCCATCGTAAGTATAGTTAGCGCCTAAACCGCGGATCACTAAGTTATCGCCAATACCGTAGTTATTACCGGCTTGGGTTACACCACTGATGTTACGTACTAAGTCTTGTAAGTTTGTTGCGCCTTGCGAGTTGATAAGCTCTTGATCAACAACCACAACTGGCGCTGGCGTTTCCATTAGGGTCATATTTGATTTAGTGGCAAGGCCAGATTCAAGTACTACACGGTTTTGTTTATCGTAAACGGTAATACGTTCAACTGAGTTTAAATCGTTGGCGGTTGCATTGAATGCGCTTAAGCAGGCTAGGGCTAAAATTGAGTATTTATGTGTCGTCATTATAGGTAATTAGTCGAAGTTTTTCGGTAATGATAATGCGATCTATTTTCATTTCAAGTTTTATTTATCTGTTTTGGGTAATTTCTCATTCTAGGCACAGGTTGTTAACAATTGGTTTTATGGTTGGTAATTTTGTTTACGATATAGATACAAGTGAGGGTTGCTGACTTCACTCATGCAAAGCCAGCATGTTAGCTTATTTAAAAACTTTGCCGTCTTTCATAACAAATTGTACATCTTCAAGTACTGCAATGTTTTCAAGCGGGTTGCCTTTAACGGCAATAATATCGGCTAAGAAACCGCTTTTTATTTGCCCAAGTTGATCATCAGCTTTAAGCAGTTTAGCGCTGTTGATAGTGGCAGATTGCAATGCTTGCAGTGGTGTCATACCAAATTCAACCATACGCGAAAACTGCTTCGCGTTATCGCCATGTGGGTAAATCGCCGCATCGGTACCAAATACCATGTTCACTCCTGCTTTTACTGCACGGCTAAAGCTATCGCGTTGCTTTTTAGATACTTGGCGTTCTTTGTTGAGGTTTTCTTCTGCAACCCCATTTTGTTCACCAAAGGCTAGGGTGTACTCAGTGTTGTAAATATCCATTGAGAACCAAGTACCGTGCTTTTTAGCAAGTTTAATGGCTTCGTCATCAACAAAACTAACGTGTTCAACACTGTCTACACCGGCAACAATGGCCGCTTTAATACCACTGGTACCATGCGCATGGGCTGCTACAGTAAGGCCACGTAAATGAGCCTCGTCAACAATGGCGTTCATTTCGTCTTGGCTATATTGTTGAATACCGACTTTTGTGCCTTTTGAGAATACACCGCCTGTTGCACAAAATTTTATGGCATTAGCACCGTACTTAATGTTTTCACGTACTTTAGCGCGCACGGCCCATGGACCATCAGCAACGCCCTCGGCGGTGTATTTCATTTCTGGTGGCAAACGGTTGTTATCGCAGTGACCGCCAGTAACACCTAACGACGGGCCTGCAGCCCAAATACGTGGGCCAACAATGTCGCCTGCGTTAATGCCATCGCGAACTGCAATCACGCTGTAGCCTTCTGCGCCTAAGTTACGCAGCGTTGTAAAACCTGCATACAGTGTTTTTTCGGCAAAGTGCGCCGCTTTGATTGCTTTACGCGGAATCGATTGACCAATTCGCTCACTGCGCGGCACGGTAGGATCGCTTGTTAAATGCACATGCATATCCATTAAACCTGGCACCAAAGTCAGCTCTGGTAATTGAACATGCTTATCGCCGTCTTTTAAATTCGGCTGTTTATTGCTTTGTACAGCTGTAATTTGACCATTATCTATACTAATAAGTGGTGATTTAATCAGTTTACCTGAATTTACATCTACCATGGCTTTTGCCGATAAGTAGGTTGTTGCATGGGTATTTAAAGAGGTTAGGCAAGTAAGGCCTAGGCTAATCGCAAGAACTGTCTTTTTCATTTTTATTCAAAATTGGTAAGTCGAGTCGCCACTCTAGCAATCAGCCTGCAAAGTGTAAATAAACTGCGATAAGTTACGGCTATACTTGCTAAATAGGGAACTAAACCCTCATAATTTACGCGTACTTAATATAAGGGCAGGGAAAGAATGAAAAACGTAAAACTAGCACTACTTAGTTCGGCAGTGATGTTTGCATTACTTGGTTGTAATGAATCAACGCCAACAAACGAAAAACCAACCACTTCGGTGAGCAAACAAGCGCCTAGCGCAAGCTCAGCTACAGAGCAACTTGATACATTACTAGCAGACTACTTTGAAGCAGGCCTAAAGTTTAATCCAATTGGCGGTACTTACATTGGCCGTAGCGAATATAACGACCAATTTATTGCACCTATTAGTAAAGCAAACCGCGACGAGCAGCTTAACTTTGTTAAAGAATACAAAAACAAACTAGCAAATATCGACAAAGCGCAATTAACGGGTCAGTCATTATTGAGCTACGAAATTCTAGCGCGCGATTTAGACCTTGCGATTGAAGGTGCTCAGTTTCCAAGTTACTTAATGCCAATTAACCAAATGGGTGGGGCGCATAATACCTTTGCTGCATTAGGTTCTGGGCAAAGTGCACAGCCTTTTAACACCGTGGAAGATTATCGAGCATTTGAAAAACGTGCTGATGGTTTCATCGCTTGGTTAGACAGTGTTGAGCAATCAATGCGCCAAGGCATGAAAGACAAAGTGGTTCTTCCTAAGCCGCTTGCTGAAAAACTATTACCACAATTTCAAACTCATATTGTAGAAAAACCAGAAGAGTCATTATTCTGGGGGCCAATTGCTCAGTTACCTGAGTCTTTCAGCGACGAACAAAAAGCACAGCTAACAAGCGCATACTCTGCGATGATCAGCGAGCGTTTAGTGCCGGCGTATCAAAAAATGGCTGACTTTTTAGCTAATGAATATATTCCAAATGCCCGTGAAAGCATTGGTTACAGCGACCTACCAAATGGTAAAGCATGGTATGAGTATCAAATCAAACAGCATACAACACTTAGCTTAAACGCCGATGAAATTCATGACATTGGCTTAAGCGAAGTATCGCGTATTTTATCTGAGATGAAAAAAGTCAAAGAGACTGTCGGTTTCGAAGGCGATTTAAAAGCGTTTTTTGAACACTTAAGAACTTCAGATGAGTTTTACTACGATACGCCAGAAGAGTTAATTGCTGCGTACGAAGCAGTAAAAGAAAAAATTGATGCTAAGCTGCCGCAAATGTTCGATATTGCGCCAAAAGCGCCATACGTTGTAAAAGCAGTTGAAGATTTCCGCGCTGAATCTGCTGCGGGTGCATCTTACCAGTCGCCAGCACCAGATGGTTCACGCCCAGGTATTTTTTATATCAATACCTTTAACTTAAAAGCACAGCCTAAGTTTTTACTTGAAACACTGTCTATTCACGAAGCAGCGCCGGGTCACCACTTTCAAATTGCCTTGCAACAAGAAATTGAAGGATTACCGCTGTTCCGTAAATTCGGTGGCTACACGGTATTTGCAGAAGGTTGGGCATTGTATGCAGAAAGCTTAGGTAAAGAGCTTGGTTTATTCACTGACCCTTACATGTGGTACGGTCGTTTATCAGATGAGCAATTACGTGCAATGCGTTTAGTGCTTGATACTGGTTTCCATGCGAAAGGTTGGACACGTCAACAAGGTATTGATTACATGTTGGCAAACTCATCAATGGCCGAAAGTGACATTATCGCCGAAGTTGAGCGTTATATTGCATGGCCGGGCCAAGCGCTATCGTACAAGTTAGGTCAGTTCAAAATTCAAGAACTACGTGACTACGCGAGCAAAGAGCTTGGTGATAAGTTCGACATTAAAGCTTTCCATACGCAAGTTCTGATTGATGGCGCATTACCTATGCCAATTCTTGAAGAGAAAATTAAGCGTTGGGTTAACGAGCAAAAGTAACACGCTAAACTTTGCGCGCATGCTGGCTTTACGCTAGAATGCGCGCTGTTTAGGGGCTTTGAGTAATACCATGTTAGAAGATCAATTTTGGCTTAAGCGCTCGCTTGAGCAAATGTCACAACCCGAATGGGAGGCCATTTGTGATGGCTGTGGTAAATGTTGTTTAAACACATTTATCGACAGCGAAGACGAAGATGAATTTACCGCAACGGATCAACTTCGCGAGGGTGAAGAACTCATCTTCACTAATATCGTTTGCCAATACCTAGACAACGACACCTGTGGTTGCAGCGAATATGAGAATCGTCAAACCTTGGTGCCTTCATGTGTAAAACTCACTAAAGAAAACCTCAAAGACATCTTTTTTATGCCGCAAAGCTGTAGCTACCGCCGCCTTTACGAAGGACGTGGTCTTGCGTCTTGGCACCCGCTACTGAACGGTGGCAGTAAAGACATGATGCATGAGCTAGGTATTTCGGTGCGTGACAAAACAGTTAAAGACTGTGATGTTGACCTAGATGACTTTGACCTTTACGTGGCCGAGTGGCCAACTAGAGACATTGATTAATGAGCGCCCTTAAAGCCAGCATTGGCTTGTTAAACCCAAAAAGCCCAACCAATGTGGGTGGCGTATTACGTGCCGCGGGTTGTTACAATGCCAAGCAGGTGTTTTTTACTGGTAGCCGCTATTTACGTGCCAATAAGTATCACACCGATACCAAAAATGTGCTTGAGCATATTCCACTAACGCAAGTTGAAAGCCTTGAGCAAGCAAAGCCTGAAGGTGCCACAACGGTGGTGATTGAGCTTGTTGAAGGTGCAACGCCGCTGCCTGAATTTAAGCACCCTGAAAACGCATTTTATGTGTTTGGCCCTGAAGATGGCTCGGTTAGTAAAGACGTGCTGAAATGGTGTGATGAAGTAGTGTATGTGCCAACCATAGGCTGTATGAACCTAGCCGCAACCTGCAATGTTGTGCTGTACGACCGACTTGCAAAGCTCGGTGGTATTGAGAGTTCAAACGACACCATTTGCAATAGTCGAGACACCAACAACTCACTTAAATGGCAACAAAAAAAGAGCGCTAAATAACGCTCTTTTTAGATTCAAACTCAAAACTACTTTTTAGTAATTTGTACGTTACTTTCAAGGCCAATACCGTTGTCGGTAATGTCTGTGGCAAAATAAACACCGACAGGTTGGTCGCGTAGCGTATCAAGCTCAGCCATTTCTTCATCAGATAATTGACCCGTTGCAGCAATCGTATCAAGCAAAGGTAATAGGATTTTTTGCACGTCGAATGCCATGTTCACAAAGCCATTTTTAGTGACACTTTGCGACTCTAAAGTCTCGGCAATTTGTGCTGATTTATCGCCCGTGAAAACCACAATATGATTGCCTTTCAGCGCCATTTTAATATCAAAGTTAAGTGGCACTGGCGATGGAATGTATTCATTGATCAACACAGCATCACCATTGGCTGGCAGTTTAATGTTAGCAAGTGGCGGTACAAAACCTTGCGCAATAGAATAAAGGCCATGGGCATCGGTTGCAGATAGAGTAACGATGGCATCAAGCTTATCAATTTGTGGGCCGTTGTAGTCATCAATGGTAAATGCAGCATCTTGAACGCTTACACTCATGCCTTGTACGCCATTTGCAAAACCCGACAGCATAGCAAGTCCAGCAGTACTCACATCTTGCATTTCATTTTGTAGTGCGACAATCGGGCCACAGTTAAACTCAGCTGATTTAATTGCACCGGTTAGCGTATTGGCCAGTGGCAGTACTTTTGCTACATCAATACCATAAGCAACGCTCATCATTTGGCCATCAAGCTGTGTGGTGTGTTTTGGTACAAAACCACGCACGGCTTGTAAAGTATTAAGTAAGTCTTGATCAGTGCTTTGCAGCACTGCTTTTACGTCAAAGTCGGCGTAGTCGGCTGTAATACGTGTTTTTGTTGTGCCTGATACTGTCGCGGGCCATTTAGCGGCAATAGCAGCAATATCATCTTGACACTGTGGTGTTGAAATCGCTGCTAAGACATTTGATTGCTGCGCTTTATCAAGAAGCTCTTTTAGCATCTGGTGTAAACGAGAGTCTTCTTTGCCTGTTACAGCATTGGCGATGCGTTGATGATCGACAAAGCCAACCGAGTTACCATCAAGCGAGAAAGTTTTAATAAGCTCAGGTAGTTTTTTAGTCTCAGCCAGTGATTGAGCTGGTTTTTCTACGCCAAGGGCAATACGTAAGTCTTGATCGTTAGAAAGCGAGGTAGTCAGCGTTAAGGTAGCCCAATTGTTGTGAGCTGATGCTATTAGGTTGAAGTTATCTAGCCCTTCAAGTTCAATGGCAAAGCGCGTGTAGCTAACGCCTTCAAGGCTTTCTGTTGTATAAGCAATACCTGCTTCATCAGCAGCTTGTTTAATACTATTGATAATACTGCTTTGATCTGCGACCTGAAAGCGCACAATAGGCATTAAACCTTGCGCATACATCATCCCTTTGTAGTCGTCACCAAAGCCCCAAATCGATTTAAAGGCATCGTAAGAGCTCAGTGATTGCTGGTATTTTTCCATCAGTGATGCAAGGAATAGGGCATTCTTATCATCAACTGTTTTAAGCTCAGCAATAACGGGCGTTAAATCGCTAGTACCTTTCATTGCATCTGGCATAAGCGCAAAATACTTGCTGTACGGAAACGGCTTAAGTTGACCATAAAAAACCGCCGTATCTGCTGGTACATAAGCAAGCTCAGGTAAATCTACATCAACACTGGCTTTGTTTTGTGAGTACAACAACGCACCTGCAACAATGGCAATCGCGCCCCCAGCTAGAAGCTTATTATTCATAGGATGAATTCCTTTTTCTTTAATTAGTTGAAAA
The DNA here is from genome assembly GCF_022398505.1 of Pseudoalteromonas sp. Isolate3. Classification (NCBI taxonomy): domain Bacteria; kingdom Pseudomonadati; phylum Pseudomonadota; class Gammaproteobacteria; order Alteromonadales; family Pseudoalteromonadaceae; genus Pseudoalteromonas; species Pseudoalteromonas sp. Isolate3. The sequence continues at coordinate 15,295 of NZ_JAKEVN010000008.1, forward strand.
ACATACCATGAAATTTAAGCACTCTCCACTAGAGTGCTTAATAGATTTGTAAGCAATTATGAGTGGTTATAGAAGATCTTCGCCGCTAGGTAATGATGCAAAGGCACCATAACGGCTTACAGCAAAAGCGCCGGCTTTAGCAGCGTAAGCAATAGTTTGTTCAATATTAGCTTGCGTTTGGCAAAACTCTTTAAAGCTTTGTTTGTTTTCACAGTGCTGACCAATTCTAGACAGCATACCGCCAATAAAAGCGTCGCCTGCGGCAGTGGTATCAACCACTTTTGTAGCAGGTGGACTTACTTGGCCTTTAAAGTCAGCATGATAAAAGCTGATTGCTTCACCGCCATTGGTAACAAGCAAACAAGTTACACCTGCCTTTAAAATGGTATCAATGGTATGTTCCAGTGGCATTGCTTGATGGCTCTTTTGATTTAAAAACTCAAGTTCTTCAAATGATAGTTTGACGATATCTGCCAGTGAAATAACATGCCACATTCTATCTAGCGTATGGCGCATGCTTGGCCATAGGTTTTCGCGTAGATTCATATCAAAACTACAAATTGCACCGGCTTTTTTCGCCTGAGTTAAGCCATAAATAGTTGTTTGATAGATGTTGTGCTCAGTGAGACTGTTGCTGCATACATGCATAATAGCGTGACTTGCGAACATTGCATGGTCAAAGTCGTCTACGCGATACAGTAAGTCAGCTGCTGGTGGGCGATAAAAGCTAAACGAGCGCTCGCCACTTTCATCGAGTGATACAAACGCCAGCGCTGTTTTAGCAGCATCAGTGAATGTACAGTAATCAGTGTTTACCGCATGTTGGTCAAGCTCTTGTTTAATAAAGTGACCAAACATATCATCGCCTAACATGCCACAAAAGCTGGTGTTTAGGCCTAGTTTTGCAGCTGCAACAGCCACATTGGCAGGTGCGCCACCTGCGTATTTAGTAAATGATTCAGGTTGTTTACCATCTGATAAAAAGTCGATTAATGCTTCGCCAAAACACACTAAACTCATTATGCATTCCTCAAGGTTAAGGTTCTTAATACTTCGTAGCAGGCACCCATAGTATGATAGTCGGTTTTGCCTGCTGGCGATTTTTCGTCACTGTAAGGCAGATTTTCTGCTGATAAAATACGGTACCAAGCACCATATCGGTGATCTACCATATGTTGCCAACTGTACTGCCAAATTTTTTCGTACCATTGCCAATAGCTTTCATCATTTGTGGCATCAGCGAGTAGGGCTGCTGCGGCTAGTGATTCGGCCTGCACCCAAAAGTATTTATCGCTATCACAAATTTGTTTGTCTGGTGCAAAGCCATAGAAAATGCCCCCATGTTGCTGATCCCATGCAATGCTTAGAGTTTCATCAAAAAGGCTTTTCGCCCTAGTCACCAGCCAAGGTTCATCAATGTGGCGGTTCAAAATAATTAACAGTTTTGCCCACTCTGTTTGATGTCCAGGTTGAAAGCCCCATGGTCTAAATAAATGCTGCGGGTCATCTTTATTGTAATCTAAATCAATTTGCCAGTTTTTAGAGTAGTGCTCCCACACAAACTGCTGGCTGTATGCTGCTAGTTTAACTGTGAAAGTTTTGGCTAGCTCTTTCGCGCGCTCTAAATAACGCTGTTCATATGTTGCTTCAAAACACATGAGAAGAGCTTCGCATAAATGCATATTGGCATTTTGCCCTCGATACTCATCTGCACAGCTAAAATCGGCATTTTGTTCATCTAAATAGGCATTATACTTTGGTTCAAAATAGTGTTGCTCTAATAAATCCCATACTTGTGAGATAGTATTTTTACAGTCGCTAACACCAGCTTTTAAAGCAACTGCATTGGCAAGCATTACAAAGGCAAGCCCATAACAATGGTTGGTATCGTCTAAAACACTCACTTTGCCGTTGTTATCTTGTTTTATAAGCCAAGCGTAACCACCGGATGCTTGTTTATGGGCATGTTCAAGGTGGGCTAAACCATGTTTAGTGAGGCTTAAATATTCAGGGTCTTTGAACTCGATGTACGCCATTGCGTAGTTAAAAACAAAGCGTGTACTCGATACTAAATGGCGAGTGTGTTTATCGTAAATCGCGCCATTATTTTTAAAAAATTGATAAAAGCCCGCTAAGCCATGAGCTGAATAATCAACACAGTGTGGGTGATAAAAAGCAAGCGTATCTTGGATATGCTGCTTAAGAAAAGCAGAGCTTTTAAAGTTAACTGTGGCCATGGTCTATCAATAAATCTGTGTTCATCTTGCAACTATAGCAGGAAATAGAAATATTGGAACGTTCCTAGTAAATCTTTGTGCTATTTTTACTTCAATGTGTAGAATCAAAGGTAACTTGTTAACGGAGTGAAAACCACGTGAGTGAAATAAATACAAACCAATCGTTTGTCGCCGATGGTTCGCAGCAAAATAAAAATTACCTGCTACCACTGACGGCAATGACAACCCTATTCTTTTTGTGGGGTTTCATTACAGTTTTAAATGATGTGTTGATCCCGCGCTTAAAAGGGGTATTCGATTTAACCTATACAGAGGCAATGCTGGTTCAGTTTTGTTTCTTTGGTGCTTACTTTATTGTTTCGCTACCAGCGGGTATGTTGGTTAAAAAACTTGGCTATAAAAATGGCGTACTAACAGGCTTAGTCGTGGCATCAATTGGCTGTATGTTATTTTATCCTGCGGTTGTAGTGCATGAGTACTGGCTGTTCTTAGGTGCATTATTTGTACTAGCAGCGGGTGTTACCGTATTACAGGTGTCAGCTAATCCATATGTTGTGGCGTTAGGCCCTGAAAAAACAGCGTCGTCGCGTTTAAATCTTGCTCAAGCACTTAACTCCCTAGGTACAACGGTTGGACCATATGTAGGTGGTATTTTATTCTTCGGTACAGCGGGTACTTTAGCTGCAAATGCGGCAACTGCTGAATCAGTAAAAGTGCCTTACCTTATGTTAGCAGCAGCGCTATTAACTATTGCTGTTGTATTTGCATTCTTTAAACTACCAGTGATTGCAGAGCACACAGAAGAGCAAGACTGTAAAGCGAAAGGCCACAGCCTGAAAGAAGCACCACATTTAATGATGGGTGTGGTAGGTATTTTTTGTTACGTAGGTGCTGAGGTTTCTATTGGTAGTTTCTTGGTAAACTACTTCGGAGAAGAGCATATTGCTGGCCTTGAAGAGCATGCAGCTGCAAGCTTAATTGCTTACTACTGGGGCGGTGCAATGGTTGGTCGCTTTATTGGTTCTGCAGCTCTTCAGAAGATTGCACCATCAAAAGCGTTATTCTTTAATGCCATGATGGTTATTGCACTGCTGTTAGTGACTATTTTCACTGAAGGTGACTTAGCACTTTACTCTGTACTTGCGATTGGTTTATTTAACTCAATTATGTTCCCAACTATTTTCTCTGTAGCTATTGAAGGTTTAGGTTCACTCACCAGTAAAGGTTCGGGTTGGTTATGCTTAGCTATTGTAGGTGGTGCATTAGTACCATTAGTACAAGGTGTGGTTGCAGATACAGTTAACATACAACAAAGCTTCTTCGTACCAGTGATTTGTTATGGATTTATCGCTTGGTATGGCTTAAACGTTGTGCGTTTAGCTGATAGCTGGAAACAGCGCATCGGTTAAAAGTACTTTCTAATAAAAGCCCCGCACAGATTTGCGGGGTTTTTTTATGCCATTTATTTGCTACCAGGAACAAATTTAGATGACAAAATGATTTAATGAATACGTATTCAAGGGCGATTAAATCAAATCTGTTTAGGAACGTTCCAATTGATTTTTGCTGCTTTTTTATTAATGCGACTTAAGAAGTGGAATTGGCTGCCGTTAACAAAGTAATTGATTTTCAAAGAAAGCGTACTTTAATAAAAGGAACGTTTTTCTAGTTTTAGCTTAATTTTATAAGACAAAGAGCTTTAAATTTGTTAAATATAATGAGGCTAACAACGAAAAAAATAACAAACAGGTTTGTCATGCAAAGCACTCTTAAATTTACCACCAAGGTAACTGTGGCTGCATCACTGGTTTTAGTGATAGTGCTCGGTTTATTCACCATTAATAACTTCATCTCTATGCGCAGCCAAACGCAGGAGCAGCTTTCGCTTGTGCTGCAAGAGATTTCTCAGTCAGTGTCGCAAAATATAGCGAACTGGTTAAATGCCAAGTTAGCGATTGTTTCGTCAGTTGCAGACACCTATCAACTTGGTGACAGCAAAGAGCTAACACTTACACAGCTCAACACAGCTGACAAAGCTGGTAACTTTAAAAACACATATATAGGTATCACTGATGGCACATTTGTATTGAATGACCAATCGGTTGTGTTACCGCCTGACTACGATGCTACGACACGCCCGTGGTACAAACTTGTTGAAAACAAAACTAACACTGCTTTTACTGCCCCTTATATTGATGTAACAACCAATGAGCTGACTATTTCGGCTGTAGCCCCTATGCAAGCAAATGGTGTGTTTAGCGGTGTTGCAGGTGCCGATATTGATATGAAAACCATTACTAAGATAGTTAACGAAATTGACTTTTTAGGTTTTGGTTATGGTTTCTTACTTGATAGTGAAGGCCGCATTTTAAGTCACCCAGAAACTAAGTTTAACGACAAAAACATGCGCGATTTATTCGGTAAAAGCCTATCGTTACAATCTGAGTTTGTAGAAGTACAAGTTGGTGGCTTAGATAAATTAGTGTCGTTTACCAAAATTAAAGGAATTCAAAACGTTGATTGGTATCTTGGTGTGGTGATCAACGAAGAAATTGCCTATTCATCGGTCGCGTCATTTAGAAATATGGCGGCCATATATATGCTGATGGGTATAGCTGCTATTGTATTAATGATGCAGTTCTTACTTCGTTATTTAATGCGTCCAATGCAGCGCCTAAACGATGCAATTAAGGATATCGCACAAGGTGAGGGTGATTTAACCCGTCGTCTTGAGGTCGAAAACAATGATGAATTTGGTGAATTAAGTCATTACTTCAATGCTTTTATCGAAAAAATTCATACATCAATTGAGCAAGTTAAAAATACCACTGTTGAGCTTGAGCGTTTAGTTGAAAGTTTAGTGAACCAAACTCAAGGTACGCTCGATATGTATGCAGACCAAACAAAACGTACTGACAACGTTGCAACCGCAATCAACGAACTTACCTCTAGCGCGGTAGAAATCTCAAATAGTGCAAGTAATGCATCTAGCCTTGCGACCAGTGCGAATAGCCAGTCACTACAAAGCCAATCTGCGTTAGCTGATAACTTAACTGCTATAAATGCCTTGTCTCGTAATATGGAGCAAGCACAAAAAACGATTAATAGTTTAGATGCGCACACTGTAAGCATTGGTCAAGTACTTGAAGTGATTAAAGGTGTAAGTGAGCAAACTAATTTATTAGCGCTTAATGCTGCTATTGAAGCGGCCCGCGCAGGTGAAGCTGGTCGAGGTTTTGCGGTTGTTGCTGACGAAGTTAGGCAACTAGCACACCGAACACAGCAATCAACGCAAGAAATAGAAGACACTATTTCTCAGTTACAACAAGGCTCTGCGTCTGCGGTTGAAGTAATGACTGCAAGTATTCGTGACAGCGAAAAGAGTGTTGAACAAGCTCATGTAGCGGGTGATAAAATGGCTGAGGTGACGCGTGCTATCGAATCAATCGATGAAGTGAACCACAGTGTAGCGAATGCCACCACAGAGCAAAACCAAGTAATTCAAAGTTTAGACAGTGATATACACTCAATTAGTGAGCTTTCTAATCAAGGTAAGAGTAATCTTAATAACACCTTGAATGAGTGTACAAAATTAAAAGCCCAGTTCTATGAGCTTGAAAAATTGGTACTTAAATTTAAAGTTTAGTTTTAAGAGACTGCAATTTTGGATCAAAACTGGCTTAATGCCATTAATTTAAATAGTGTCGACACGGCGGATAAACAACGCCGTGCCTTCACGCTGTTTACAATGGCTTTTTTTGCCATTGTATTAATCACATCCTTAGTATTATCTAACTATCAAATTTATGCCTTACCGTTAACTATTATGTTAGTGGTCAGTGATGTGACTATTGTGCTGTGCATGTTTTATTACTTTCGCACTGGCGCTTTGGTGTCTGTTAGTTGCATTATATTGTCTATTATTCTGTTGCTCTGCGTGGCATTGGTATATACCGGTGGCAAAGAGAATACCGCTTTATATTGGCTGATGTTTTACCCTATTGTGGCTTATGTCACCTTAGGTTTAAAAGTTGGCAGTGTATTGGTTATTATTATGTATAGCAGTGCGGTTGCTTTGTTATTTACCCCTAATTTTGGTCAAGCGCATTATGGGCAAGTTGAAACCTCACGCTTTATAGCCTCTTTCACAATGGTGATATTGTTTTCTGCGATTAGCGAATACTTTAGACAAAAAAGCCATCAAAAAATTGCTGATATTACCTTAATAGAAAAGCGCGATGCGTTGACAGATCCACTTACTGGCCTTGCGAATCGTCGTTATATTTATGAGCATATTCAGCCTCGTCTTGAAGCCGAAGCGGCTAACTATTTACCGATGTCGATATTATTAATTGATTTAGATAACTTTAAATCAATTAACGATAGTTATGGCCATGATTTTGGTGATCAGGCATTAATAGCGTTTACCTCTATGATGCATGATAAATTACGTGGCACAGATATTAAAGCGCGCTATGGTGGCGAAGAATTCATTATTTTACTGCCTAAAGCTGGACTCAATATAGCTCATGCCGTGGCCGAAAAGCTGCGTAGTTATGTCGCTCAAAAACAGATCCCCTTCGATGTTGGGCAGTCTGTGACAATCACATGTAGTATCGGAATTGCCAGCCTAGAACGTGGTAGTCAATTTAGTAAAGCGATTAAACAAGCTGATGACAACCTTTATAAAGCTAAAGCAAAAGGGCGTAATGTCGTGGTTTCTGATTTAACCGAGATAAGCTAAATGGCAAGGTTAATTTATGTTTACGACCCTATGTGTAGTTGGTGTTGGGGCTATAGAGAAACTTGGTTAAAGCTTCAAGCAGCCCTTGGTGATAAACTTGCTATTGAATATAGAGTGGGCGGCCTTGCTCCTGATTCCGATGAGCCAATGCCTATAGATATGCAACAGTTTTTACAGCAAACATGGCTGCGAATTGAGCAGCAACTTGGTACACCATTTAATCATGAGTTTTGGCACACTGCTAAACCACGTCGCTCTACTTACCCAGCATGTAGAGCTGTGATTGTTGCAAGGCAGCACGAAAAAGAGCAGGAGATGCTTTATGCCATTCAAAAAGCCTATTACTTAAATGCACAAAACCCGTCAGACATAAGCACACTTGTGCTCCTTGCTGAGCAAATAGGTTTAGAAAAAAGCACATTTATAAAAGAAATTGAAAGTGAAAACATACATTCTTTATTAATGGCCGAAATAAACCAAGCTAGAAGCTTACCTATCCAAGGCTTTCCGTCTTTAGTTATTGAAAATAAAGGGAACTACCACGCTATCCCTGTTAACTATCTAGACTGGGAAAGCACTTATCAACAGATCGTTTCCCATATTTAGTTCCCAAAACCCTGCAAGTTTTGCCTTATCTTTGCGCAATATAAACTAATTGTTACAGCTGTCATAATTTTGTATTTTTTACGCAACACGCTTGTCATTTTTCACCGTTATCCTTTCGCACATTAAAACAACCCCACTAGTAAATTAAGCTAACTTAACGAGTAAAGGTGTATGCGATGAAAGGCGTTAAACCACTGATTTTAGCAGGTATTGTAGCGGCATCTGCGGCGGTACATGCAAACGATCTAGATAAAGTAATTGATAAAAGCAGCGAGATAAACAAATCTGCAGCGCAATCACAAACTAAAATCGACAAGATTGCAGATTCAATGCAAGGTCGTTTACAACAATTCAAAGCTCTTAATAAAGAAATTGAAGGCTTAACTGTTTATAACGCGCAACTTACCAAGCAGTTAAACAACCAAATTGCTGAAATGGACGCGTTAAATGAGTCAATGGATCAGGTATCAGTTATCGAGCGTCAAATTACGCCGTTAATGATGCGCATGATCACGGGCCTGGAACAATTTGTTGCACTAGACGTGCCTTTCTTAACTGAAGAACGAAGCAAACGTATCGCATCATTAAAAGAAATGATGGACCGCGCAGATATCACTTCAAGTGAAAAATTCCGCCGTTTACTTGAAGCTTACCAAGTAGAGGTTGATTACGGTCGCACTATCGAAGCGTATACATCATTACTTAATGTAGATGGTCAAGAGCGCGAAGTCGATTTCTTACGCATTGGTCGCTTAGAACTTATTTATTTAACACGCGACGGCAAAAAAGCAGGTAGCTGGGATAAAGAAACAAAATCGTTTGTTGAGTTACCAGATTCTGCAATCAGCCAAATTAACAAAGGTTTACGCATTGCTCGTAAGCAACTTGCCCCAGATATGTTAACACTGCCAGTCCACGCTGCTGAATAAGAGGTTTGAGATGAAATTATTAACGAAAATGACAAAAATGGCCGTATTTGCAGCTGGCCTTGGTTTTGCTGGTAGCAGCCTAGCGGCTGAGCCAATGGATTTAGATTCATTACTAAAAACATTAGAGCAAGGTAACGCACAGCAAAGCGCTGAGAATAAACAACGTGAACAAGAGTTCATGGCGCGTCAAAACGAACAAGTACAAATGCTTAAAGATACACAAGCAAAGTGTACTGCAATGTTAAATGAGTCAGAGCGCTTAGAAACTCAGTTTGAAGAAAATGAAGTAAAGCTAGCTAACTTAACTGACACGCTTTCAAACCGTATGGGTTCACTTAAGGAACTTTTCGGTGTGTTACAACAAGTCGCGGGTGATTCAAGTAACAAATTTATGACGTCAGTTGTTTCTGCAGAGCTACCTGGACGCAGTAACTTCATGGATGAGCTGGCACAAAAAATGGGTTCAACGTCAAAGCTTGCTTCAATCGATGATATCGAAAAAGTATGGTTTGAATTACAACGTGAAATGACCGAACAAGGTAAAGTATCACGCTTTACAACTGATGTTATCGTTGAAGGTGGCAGCAAAGCACAAAAAGAAGTGGTGCGTGTTGGTGCATTTAACTTAATCGCAGACGGTAAATACCTAGAGTACACACCTGCTACGAATACAATCAGCCAGCTTACACGTCAGCCAAGCAGCCGTTACACAGCAACTGCTACTGATCTGCAACAAGCAAATTCGGGTGTTGTTCAGTTCGCTCTTGACCCAACAGGTGGTTCTATCTTAGGTCTTTTAGTACAAGCTCCTGACACTGAAGAGCAAGTTCACCAAGGTGGTACTGTAGGTTATATCATCTTAGGTGTTGGTCTAATTGCTCTACTCATCGCACTTGAGCGCTTTGTATCACTGATGATTATGGGTAGCAAAATCCGTCGTCAGCTTAAAGACACCGTTGCACGTGATGACAACCCACTTGGCCGTGTAATGAAAGTGAAAGATCAGTACCCAGATGTAGCGTACGACACACTTGAGCTAAAATTAAGCGAAGCAATCATTCGTGAAATGCCGAAAATAACCCGTAACCTGACGCTAATTAAGATTATCTCTGTGGTAGCCCCGCTACTTGGTCTACTAGGTACGGTAACGGGTATGATTAACACTTTCCAAGCTATTACTTTGTTCGGTACAGGTGACCCTAAACTAATGGCGGGTGGTATTTCTCAGGCACTTGTAACAACTGTACTTGGTCTGGTTGTGGCTATCCCAACAGTATTCTTATACACACTTCTTAACACGCGTTCTAAAAATATGTTGTTGATTTTACAAGAGCAAAGCGCAGGTATTATCGCAGAACGAAGCGAGAAAGGAGCATAAATCATGGTGCTATTGATTGATGCAATCAATGCTCTACGTGATTTCCTCGACACAGGTGGCCAAGTTCTCTTGGTCATCGGGGTCCTCATCTTCGCGATGTGGTTATTGATACTTGAGCGTTTTATGTATTTCTTTGGCGGCTTTAAACGCTACAAGAAAGACGTAAAGAGCACTTGGAGCAATAGAGCAGAGCGTAACAGCTGGAACGCAGAGCAAATTCGCCAAGCGATGATTTCACGCGCTGGCATGCAACTAAATAATAACCTTGCGCTAATTAACGTAATGGTTGCGTTATGTCCACTTTTAGGTCTGTTAGGTACCGTAACCGGCATGATCGAAGTATTTGATGTAATGGCAATCACAGGCACAGGCAGTGCTCGTTCGATGGCATCAGGGGTGTCTAAAGCCACTATTCCAACCATGGCCGGTATGGTGGGTGCACTTTCAGGGGTATTCGCATCAACGTTCTTACAACGTCGAGCAAAACGTGAAGTGCAATTACTTGAAGACAACATGGTCTTAGACCACTAAACGAATTTTAGGGTGATGTTACACATCACCCACTAGGAGACTAACAATGAGAGCGCCACTAGGTAACTTATTTCAAGAAGACGACGCAGAAGAAATCAACATGACGCCAATGCTAGACGTTGTTTTCATCATGCTTATCTTCTTCATCGTAACAGCATCATTTGTCAAAGAAGCGGGTATTGATGTTAACCGTCCGGAAGCAGCAACTGCAGTTAAAAAAGAGCGTGCCAACATCTTAGTTGCTATTTCTGACAAAGGTGAAATTTGGATCAACAAACGCCAAGTAGATATCCGTGCAGTACAAGCAAATATCGAGCGCTTAAAAGCTGAAAATCCACAAGGTAGCGTGGTTATTCAAGCTGATAAGAAAGCCACAACTGATGTACTTATCAAAGTTATGGATGCATCGCGAGCTGCTGGCGCATTTGATGTGTCGATTGCTGCGCAAGAAGCATCATAAGGAATGTGAGCGATGCGTTATATAGTTGCATTAATCATCGCTGGTATCGTGACTGTCATGCTGTTTTTAGGCATGCAGGCACTGATCACCGGTGGTGAAGGGGCCATGTCTGAGCCCGTAAAAGGAAACGTACTTGATTTTGTTCGTCTGAAAAAAGAAGAGACAGTGCAAAAGAAAGAACGTAAACCGCAAAAGCCACCAACGCCAAAAGAGCCACCTCCGCCAATGGAATCACCGCAAATGCAAAATAGTGATCCTAACGCGAGCAATGCCAACTTTGACTTTGGTGCTAGCGTTGAAGCAGACGTTAACTTAGCGGGTGGCTTAGCGCTTGAATCAAGCGACGGTGAATACCTACCGATTGTAAAAGTAGCGCCTGTTTATCCGCGCCGAGCTTTATCGCGTGGTATTGAAGGCTATGTGATTGTTGAGTTTACAGTAACCAAGCAAGGCACAGTACGTGACCCGAAAGTTATTAAAGCTGAGCCTGAATCACTGTTTGACCGCGCTGCGATGGATGCAGCACTTAAATTTAAATATAAACCGCGCGTTGTTAACGGTGAAGCTGTTGAAGTAGCGGGCGTACAGAACAAAATTTCTTTCCAAATTAACGGTTAGAAAAGAGGAATGCGATTATGAAACCTTTAAAAGTTGCCGTGATTTGCGCGGCTGCTTTCACAAGCAGCCTGGTAATCCCAAGCGTTGTTAGCATGTTGCCAGGTGTAACAATTGCTACCGCCTATGCTGAAGAGCAAAAAACCAAACGAGTACCTGCACTGCGTGAAAAAGTCTATAGCCAATTAGCTCGTGCACAAAAGCTGGCTGATGATGGTGATGCAAAAGCAGGGCTGGAAGCACTTGATAGTATTCAAGAGCGCTCTTCAAGCATGAACTCGTATGAAATTGCCATGATGCATAATTTCTATGGTTTTATTTACTACAACGAAAATGACCTAGATAAAGCAATTGCGTCGTTTGAAAAAGTAGTAAACGAAGATGCGATCCCAGAAACATTACGTGTAAGCACCATGTTTAGTTTAGCGCAACTTGCGATGGCTAATAGCGATTACGAAAAGGTAATCAAATACTTAGCGCAGTGGGATGTGATTAACGATAAGCCTAAAACAGATGCTTATTACGTTTTGAAATCTCAAGCTTATTATCAGCTTAAAGATTACCAAAAAGGCATTGAAAGCATTAACCTTGCTATCGCAGAAGCCGACAGCAAGGGCGAAATGCCAAAAGAAAACTGGCTAATCTTACAGCGTGCTATGTACTACTCACTTAATCAGTCTGACAAAGTAGTCGAGGTACTTGAGCGTTTAGTTAAGCTTTATAACAAGCCAGAGTACTGGGTTCAGTTAGGTGGCATGTACGGTGAAACGGGCGCAGAGAAAAAGCAATTAGCGATTTTAGAAGCGGCATACCAACAAGGTTTCATGAAATCTAAATCAGATTTACGTCAATTATCACAAGTGTATTTATACAACGGCCTGGCTTTTAAAGCCGCGAACGTGATGAGTAAAGCAATGCAAGACGGTATAGCTGAAAAATCAGCGAAAAACTATGCCTTTGTTGCAGAAGCGATGGTACAAGCAAAAGAAAGCGAAAAGTCACTTCCTTACTTTGCAAAAGCCGCGGATTTAGTAACGCATGGTCAATACGAACAACGTATTGCAGAGGTAAGCATTAACCTTGAAAAATATGAAGAAGCAGCGGATGCAGCACGTAAAGCCCTAGATAAAGGCGGCTTAGAGTTTGAATCGAATGTGTATGTTGCCTTAGGTATGGCGCAGTACAATTTACAAAACTTTGATGCCTCTATTTTAGCGTTTGAGCAAGCGGAAAAACACAAAAAGTCACAGCGTTTAGCTGAGCAATGGATCAAGTATGTGAAGCGTGAAAAAGTGCACGCCGAAACATTACGTACCGCCTTACTCTAAATGGTATTCAACAGGTAAGCGTACAAAAGAACTCATTTATAATCGCAACACCAAAGCTGCCTTCGGGCGGCTTTTTTCCGTTCCTAAAGTTTACTAACTTACTCTTTTTAAAATAATTAATATTGTCATTTTATGTTTATTAAAGTGTAACTAGTTTGTCATACAGCTCCCGTAAGGTAGTCGCAGTTTAAAACTCAAGTGTCCCAAAAGCATTAAGTTTCAGTGCTTTTCGGTGACTTGAGTTTATGCGCTAACACAATAATTAAATATCTATCTTAACGGAGTGAACAATGAAATTATCTGACTTATTTAAAGTTAGTCTGGTAGCTGCTGCAGTTTCTTTAGCTGGTTGTGGTGGTGATTTAGTCGTTAAAGAAGGCGACACCACTGTAAATGAAGGCGATAACATCACTAATATCATCGATAATGGTGGTGACAATGGTGATAACGGCGGCGATCAGTCAGGTCGTGATGATTCTCAAAATGCGACAACTGGTTTCCCAACTGACATCGAAAATGCCTTAACACAAGGTTTAGCAACAGATGTTTCTTCAGAATTCCCAACGATTACAGATAAACCAGTTTACCGTTTAAAAGCAGATACGACATTCACTGCAGATGTAACGTTAACAAATGACGCTCATTGGATTTTAAATGGTCGCACAGCGGTAGGTAACGACCGTACAGATAATACTGTTCTTTATATCCAACAAGGTACTACATTAATTGGCGAATCGGGTGATGATTTCTTAGTTGTTCGTCGCGGTTCACAAATCGAATCGGTAGGTACTGTAAGCCAACCAATCACAATGACTTCTATTCAAGATGTGACTAATGTTGAAACGTCTATCGGTCAGTGGGGTGGTTTAGTTCTTCTTGGTAATGCACCAGCAAACTCATGTGGTGACCAAGAAGGCGAAGCAACTGCAGACGAGCTTGCAAACTGTGGTGTTGCAGCTGAAGGTGATGCAGGTCAATTCGGTGGTAACGTTGCAGATGATAACTCAGGTACATTGAAATACTTAGTTGTTAAACATGCTGGTAAAACTCTGGGTAATGGTGACGAGTTAAACGGTATTTCATTTGCCGGTGTTGGTTCTGCTACAACTGTTGACTACATTCAAGTACACGAAAACTTAGATGATGGTATTGAGTTCTTTGGTGGTACAGTAAACGTAAGCAACGTGGTACTTACAAGTATTGGTGATGACTCACTAGATTGGTCTTTTGGTTGGACTGGTACGGCGAAAAACGTATACATTCAACAAGCTGCGAACTTAGGTGATAACGCGATTGAAGCTGACAACTCTGAGTTTGATTCAGACGCTACACCACTGACTAACCCTACCATTGAAAACGTAACAATCGTGGGTGCTGAAGGTAACAATGGTATTCGTCTACGTGCAGGTACTGCAGGTATGCTGAAAAACGTTTTCGTTACAGGCCCTGCAACGTACGAAAACTGTTTACGTGTTGGTTCTGATTCAGTTCCTCGTGCAGAAGACGGTTCACTAACTATCACTAACTCAATTGTTGCTTGTCAAACAGCTGCGAATAATTTCGGTAGCGAAACAATTAATGGTGGTACTGTACAAGCGTGGTTTGAAGGCCAAGACGGTAACCAAACTCTTACACCTGCAGATTTAATGCTAGATGATAATGGTTATATGCCTTTAGCAGGCTCACCATTATTAGCGAATGGTCAAATCGGAGCATTTAGCGCAACAAATAACTGGATGGAAGGTTGGACTGTTGCTATCAATGGCGGTTTCCCAACTGATATTGAAAATGCAATGGCGCAAGGTCTTGCGACAGACGTTTCATCTGAATTCCCACAAATCACTGATAAGCCAGTGTATCGTTTAGCTGAAGATACAACTTTCACTGCAGATGTAACATTAACAAATGACGCTCACTGGATCTTAAACGGTCGTACAGCAGTCGGTGGTGACCGTACTGATAGCGCAACATTATATGTTCAAGCGGGTACTACATTAATCGGTGAAACAGGTGATGACTTCTTAGTTGTTCGCCGTGGTTCACAAATCAACGCTAATGGTAATACAACAGCACCAATCACCATGACATCTATCCAAGATATGACAGGTGCAGAAACAGGCATCGGTCAATGGGGTGGTTTAGTATTACTTGGTAATGCACCGGCTAACTCGTGTGGTGACCAACAAGGTGAAACAACACCTGAAGAGCTAGCAAACTGTGGTGTTGCAGCTGAAGGTGATGCAGGTCAATTTGGTGGTGACGATGCAGAAGACAACTCGGGTGTTGTTCGTTATGTTGTCGTTAAACACGCAGGTAAAACATTGGGGAATGGCGATGAGCTAAATGGCATTTCATTCGCTGGTGTTGGTTCTAAAACAAAAGTTGAATACATCCAGGTTCACCAAAACCTTGACGATGGTATCGAGTTCTTCGGTGGTACTGTTAACGTTCGTAATGTTGTACTAACTGATATTGGTGATGACGCGTTTGACTGGTCATTTGGTTGGACAGGTCGTGCACAAAACGTATATATCCAACAATCATCTGTTGAAGGTGACAATGCAATCGAAGCAGATAACTCAGAATTCGATTCAAACGCTACACCATTAACTAAGCCACTACTTTCAAACGTAACGATTGTTGGTGCTGACGGTAAAAACGGTGTTCGTCTTCGTGCAGGTACGGCTGGTGTTATCCGTAACATGGTTGTGACAGGCCCTGAAGGTTACAAAAACTGTTTACGTGTAGGTTCTGACTCTGTAGCAAATGCTGAGTCTGGTGAGCTTTCTATCGAGAACTCAGTTGTAGCATGTAGTGCAGACAATAACTTCGGTTCTGAAGCAATTGGTTCTGGTAATGTTCAGTCTTGGTTCGAAGGTCAAACAGGTAACCAAACACTTACAGCAGCGACATTAAACTTAGCAACAGATGGTTTCACGCCTAAATCAAACTCTCCGCTATTAGGTGCAGGTGTTGATGCGTCAGACCTTGACCCATTCTTCACTAAAACAAGCTACATTGGTGCATTTGACGGTGACAATAACTGGATGGAAGGTTGGACAGTTGCTGTTAACCCAAGCTTCCCTGAAGATATCACTAACGCAATGGAACAAGGTCTAGCGACTGATGTTTCTGCTAGCTTCCCACAAATTACCGATAAGCCAGTGTATCAGTTAGCACAAGATGTTGTGTTCACATCTGACGTGACATTAACTAACGATGCTCACTGGATATTAAAAGGTCGTACAGCAGTGGGTGGTGACCGAACTGATAGTGCAACTCTTTATGTTCAATTTGGTACAACACTAATCGGTGAAAACGGTGATGACTTCTTAGTTGTGCGTCGTGACTCTAAGATTGAGGCTGTAGGTACAGCAACTCAACCAATCGTTATGACATCAATCCAAGATATGACAGGTGCTGAAACAGGTATTGGTCAATGGGGTGGTGTAGTGCTTCTTGGTAACGCACCAGCTAACTCTTGTGGTGACCAAGTGGGTGAAACAACAGCAGATGAACTTGCAAACTGTGGTGTTGCAGCTGAAGGTGATGCAGGTCAATTCGGTGGTAACCAACCAGAAGATAACTCAGGTACGCTTAAGTATGTTGTTGTAAAGCAAGCGGGTAAAACACTAGGTAACGGTGATGAGCTTAATGGTATCTCACTAGCTGGCGTTGGTAGCCAAACTGAACTTGATTATATCCACGTTCACGAAAACCTTGACGACGGTGTTGAGTTCTTTGGTGGTACTGCAAGCATTAGCCACTTAGTACTGACAAACATTGGTGATGATTCTCTTGATTGGTCATTCGGTTGGACTGGTAATGCACAATACGTATTAATCAAACAGTCTTCTTCAGAAGGTGATAATGCAATTGAAGCTGATAACTCAGAGTTTGATTCAGATGCATCACCTTTAACAACACCTACTATCTCTAACGTAACTATCATCGGTGCAGATGGTGTAAACGGTATCCGTTTACGTGCAGGTACTGCGGGTATGCTTAAAAATGTAGTAGTGACAGGTGGTGAAGGTTATAAAAACTGCTTACGAGTTGGCGCAGATTCAGCTCCACGCGCTGAAGATGGCTCACTGACTATCAGTCACTCAGTGGTTGCATGTGCAGCAGATAACAACTTCTCAAGCCAAGCAATTGGTACTGGTAATGTTCAATCTTGGTTCGAAGGCCAAGAAGGTAACTCTATTATGGACGCAGCGATGTTAGGTCTTAGCGACAACGGTTATCAACCAAGTGCAGAATCAGCATTACTTGGTAGCGGTTCCGATGCTTCAAGCCTAAATAGCTTCTTCGACCAAGTAGATTACATCGGTGCAATGGATGCGCAAACAGACTGGACAGCAGGTTGGGTAAAAGTAGGTCTTAACTAAGACCTTCTAATCCATGGTCGGGGGCGACCCCGGCCAGCTTCTAGTTTTGTTTTCGGAGTATAATAATGAAATCTTTTACCCCCTCTAAACTTGTGCGTTCAAAGATAAACCACGCAGTGCTTGCAGCACTAGTTGGCTTATCAGTGAATACTGCCTATGCAGCGGATGAAGCACAAGAAATTGAAGAAGTGGTTGCTGTAGGACAGCGTTTAAAAGGGAGTGCTGGCGCGGTTCTTCAAGAGCGTCAAAATCAAGCTTTCGTTGCTGATATCATGGGTGCAGAGCAAATCTCTCGTACTGGTGATGGCGATGCTGCATCGGCACTTCGTCGTGTAACAGGTTTGACACTTGTTGATGGCAAGTTCATTTATGTTCGTGGTTTAGGTGAGCGATATTCGAGTACTCAGCTTAATAGCATGTATGTACCAAGCCCTGATCCAACTCGCTCAGTTGTACCGCTTGACTTATTTCCATCAGATATTATTGAAAGTCTTAGTGTTCAAAAATCGTTTTCACCCGATATGCCAGCGCATTTTGGTGGTGGTAACGTAAATATTAGAACCAAATCAATTCCGACTGATTTTTTATTTAAAGTCGATATTGGTACTTCTTATAACACCAATAACAGTGATACAGGCTACTTCTATGAAGGTGGTGATGATGACTGGATGGGACGTGACGATGGAACTCGCGCGTTACCAAGTGAGTTCATCGATGCCTTTTATGGTGCTGGCCTTGAGGGTGATATCAATACAACATTGGCTGAGCGCCAAGCATTGATGTCGGCTCTTGACTGGAATATTTCAGCAACTGAAAAAGACGTTGATCCTGAAATGAGCTTTTCAGTTTCACTAGGCGATCGCTTTGAAAGTGAAATGGGCACATTTGGTGTACTTGCTGCTGTTTCTTATGAAAATGAGTGGGAAGTAGCGCAAGAGAAAAGTGGTACCAACCTTGGCAGCTTAGGGTGTGAAGACAAGTGTTTTGCTCAGTATTACGATGGTACATCGACTGAACAAAATGTGCGTTGGAGTGGGACATTCAATATTGGTTATGAGTTTAATTCAAACCATAAAATTGAACTGACTAATATTGCCCTGCATGACATGCGTGACCGTGTTCGTAATCGTAATTTCTATGATGCCAACGAAACGGAAGAAGGTGTTCGTGATCTTCGCCGTGTTGATGTCGTGTATGAAGAGCGTGAAATGTTCTCCAGCCAATTAAAAGGCACCCACAACTTTATTGATTTTAACAACTTGTTTGTTGATTGGTATGCCGGTACAAGCCGTGCAAACCGTGATGCTCCAGGTGGTGTTGATGCTGTTTTCCAACGTAACTATGACGATGGGGCGTTTGTATCTGAGCAATTACAGGACGTTTCTGCAACTAACGTGACACGTGAATTCCAAGTTCTTCATGACGAAGTTGATACCTGGGGTTGGAACATGGGTATGCCATTTTATGGTGAAGGCTATGAGCTTGAGCTAAAAGTAGGTGGCGACTTCTCTGAGAAAACACGTAACGCAAATAATACGACATTCGGTATTACACACCGTGGTATTTCAGATGATTATTCATTTGGCTCACGTTTAGATGAAATTTTCGCTTACGATAACATCAATAATGATGCTTTCTATGCAAGTTCAACGGGGTCAGGTATTTTCGACGACAGAACAACTGACGGTGATAAATACAGTGCGGCACATAAGCTAGATGCTTATTATTTTATGGCTGACTACTTTATCGACAACACTTGGCGTATTACTGGTGGTGTTCGTTGGGAAGATTTTGCGCAAGTATCAGTGCCATTTAAGGCGCATAGTAATTTGTTTGATGCGACAACTGATGAGTTAGCTGAAGTAGCTATCAAAGAAGATGACTTTTATCCATCTTTAGCTGTGACTTATATCATGGATGAAGAAATGCAATTTCGTTTAAATTTAAGCGAGACAACGATTCGTCCAGATATGCGTGATGTTAGCTCTACTTTCTTCGTTGACCCGTTAACGGAATTCCTTGTTCGTGGTTCACCGACATTACAAAGTTCAAAACTTAAAAATGCTGATTTCCGTTTTGAATGGTATATGGCATCAGGTAATAACCTATCAGTTGCATTGTTCTACAAAGACATTACTAACCCTATTGAAATGGTAGAGCTTGCGGGTGTTGGTGGTGCGGCACCACAGTTATTAACTGCTAATGCTGAATCAGGTGAGTTAACCGGTATTGAGGTTGATTTCTTAACTGATTTTAGCTTTATCAGTGCTGACTGGTCGAGTGTATTTTTGTCGGGTAACGTTACGCTATCTGATTCAAGTGTGAAACTAGGCATTGATGATTCTGACGGTGTTGATTCGTTGTTTGAGCAGCAATTAAAAGATGCACTTGATGCAGATACAGTGTCTAACATTGTTACTAACGATGAGCGCCGTTTAGTGGGTCACTCTGAGTGGGTAGCAAACTTGCAGATGGGTTATGACTCAGCTGATGGTTTCCATTCAACATCACTTGTATATAACGTGTTTGGTCCGCGTATTATTGTACCAGGTACTCGAGGTAACGAAGATGCAGAAGAGAAGCCATTCCATTCGCTTGATTTAGTTTATTCTTACTTCCCGAACTTCAATACAAAAGTTAAGTTCAAAATTGAAAACATCCTTGGTCAAGATAAAGAAATTGAACAAGAAGGTTTATCACTTTGGAAGAAAGAAGAAGGCACTAAGTTTAGCTTAGGCTTCAGCTACGAGTTTTAATGAAACTCCCCCAAGGAAGGATACAATAATAAATCCTAACGTTGATTTAGCCCTGCAATAGCAGGGCTTTTTTGTTTCTGTATTGTCTATACCCAAACCACCTCAAGATGCAGAATTCAGCGTTTCACAGGTGCTTAATATCAAGGCGTTACTTTGCAAGAATGGCAGTCCCTTTTAAGAAGTAACAACGATGAGAGTAAGTGCCTGTGAAGCGCCCAAGGGGTTGGTTTAAAAGCGATTTATACTGCGTTATTGATTTTAACAATAGAACCACTATTACTTGCAATCAATGCCTTGCCTAAATCGCTTTTAATTCCAACTGAAACTCGCATCTTGAGGTAGTTTGGGTATATTAAACCATTGCGTGTTATGGTAGTTCTAAGTGTTAAAACAGGGATTTAAAATGGACTTACGGTTAATTATAAATGGTAAAAAAGCGGCTGATGAGCAGCTTCGTGACGCCATCGGTAAATTTCGAACTAGTCAGCCACTGGCGGTGCGTGTTACCTATGAAGGCGGTGACATTAAGCGCTTTATTAATGAAGCCGTAGCAGAAGGCGTAAAACGTGTTGTTGTGGCTGGTGGCGATGGCACCGTTAATGAAGCAGTTAATGCATTAATGAAGTTAGAAAAATCACAGCGTTTAGAGCTTGCTATTTTACCTATGGGCACGGCGAATGACTTTGCCACAGCCGCCCACATTCCTCACGGGTACTTGCCAGCACTTAAACTTGCCGCCAATGGTCAGCCGCATGCAATTGATACGGTAGAGGTTGATGAGCGTTACTTTGTGAACGTAGCCAGTGCTGGTTTTGGGGCTAAAATTACCGCTACAACACCGCCTGCACTTAAGAACATACTAGGAGGTGGCGCATATACATTGGCAGGGCTTGTACAAGCGCTTAGTTTTGTACCTTACAGTGGCGAGTTAACACTGCCTGATGGTGAGCGTGCTTCGGGCGATATTATTGCTGCTGCCGTGTGTAATGGTCGCCAAGCGGGTGGTGGTCAGCTACTTGCGCCACATGCATACATAAATGATGGCTTGGTTGATTTAGTGGCGTTTACATCATTTGCAATTTCAGATGTGCCGGCGGTTATCGAAGAGCTAAGCAACTACCCTAATTCATCACAAAAGTGGGTAAAACGCTTTCAAGTGCCTTGGCTTGAATGGCAAACACAAACAGAAATGCCTATAAACTTAGATGGCGAGCCAATCACCTCAAAACAACAGCGTTTTGAAGTGCATGCTGGCGCGCTAAACATGGTGCTACCAGACGCTTGTCCGCTAATACGATGATGAAAAATTTTGATGTTACTCGGTTTGCGCTGGTTTTGCTTGGGCCGCAATGCTAGATTACTTCTGTAAAAATTAAATTCTCACGCAATGGACTTTAATTTTTAACAGTTTAGGTAATTTGAATGAATCAAACAGTGGAACAAACAATGAAAAAAGTAGGATTAGTCGGTTGGCGGGGCATGGTTGGCTCTGTGTTATTAGAACGTATGCAGCAAGAAAATGATTTTTCTAATATCGACACGACTTTTTTCACCACCTCTCAAACCGGTCAATTAGGTCCTGATCTTGCTGGCCCAGCTAAACCGCTTTTAGATGCCAATGATATTTCTGAGCTTGCAAAGATGGATATTATTGTCACTTGCCAAGGCGGTGACTATACCAAAGCCGTTTACCCGCAATTACGCGAATCAGGTTGGCAAGGTTACTGGATTGATGCGGCATCGGCACTGCGCATGAGTGACGATAGTATTATTGTGCTTGACCCGGTAAATAAAGATGTTATCACAGCGGGCCTAGAGCAAGGCGTTAAAACTTATGTTGGCGGTAACTGTACCGTATCACTTATGTTATTAGCACTTGGCGGTTTATTTGAGCAAGACTTGATTGAATGGGTTAGCCCAATGACATATCAAGCGGCTTCTGGTGCAGGTGCTCGCAACATGAAAGAATTAATTGCACAAATGGGTGCAATTCACGAAACCGTTGCTGATAAGCTTGCTGATCCTAACGCTGCTATTCTTGAAATTGACAAATTAGTCACCGAAAAAATTGCCTCAAGCGATTTACCGCAAGACCAGTTTGGTGTGCCTTTAGCAGGTAGCCTCATTCCTTGGATTGATGTACCAATGCCAAGTGGTCAAAGTAAAGAAGAGTGGAAAGCGCAAGTTGAAGCGAACAAAATTTTAGGCAGCAGCGAACAACCTATCCCTGTTGATGGCTTATGTGTTCGCATTGGTGCAATGCGTTGTCACTCACAAGCAATGACAATTAAGCTTCGCAAAGACATTAGCGTTGAGAAAATTGAAGAAATTCTTGCTTCTCACAATGAGTGGGTAAAAGTGATCCCTAATGACCGTGACATTTCTGCTACAGACTTAACACCTGTAAAAGTAACTGGCACACTGTCTATTCCTGTTGGTCGTATTCGTAAATTAGCGATGGGCCCTGAATATATCAGCGCGTTTACGGTTGGTGATCAACTGTTATGGGGTGCTGCAGAGCCACTTCGCCGCATGTTACGCATTATTGTTGATGGTCAACATTAATCACACAACTCAACATTAAGGCTAGCAGCTTGCTGGCCTTTTTTAGCACTAAAGGAAAGTAATGCACACGCCTAGTAAATGGAAAATGACACCCGAAAGAGTGTCGCAGTTTATTAAAACCTACAGCTTTGCATTAATGGTTGATAGTGAGTTTGAGGCAACTCATTTACCATTAGTTTATAAACCCGATGAGGGCGAGTTTGGGACCTTATATGGTCATGTTTCACGGGCAAATGGTCATGGTAAAAGCTTGCAAAATACTCGGGTATTAGTGGTTTTTAATGGGCCTCATAGTTATATATCTCCGACATGGTATGCAGAAAAGCCTGCTGTATCGACATGGAATTATGCTGTGGTTCATGCCAAGGGTAAGGTTGCATATCTTGATGATGAAAACACCTTAGCTTGCCTAGATGAGCTAATTAGGCAATACGAGCCAAGTATTTTAAACGATACCAGTTTGCTACCAGATGAATATCAAGCAAAGTTACTGCGGGGAATTGTAGGCATTAAAATTGAACTTGACTCAATTCAGGCAAAAGAAAAGTTAGGCCAGCATAAATCGGCGGCGGATCAGCAAGGTGTTGTAGCTGGGTTAAAGGCCGATAAACACCCTGATTGTCAGGCTTTACTTAGCTATATGCTAAAACACGAAGTAGGAATAGGCAGCTAATTTGCATCCAGCAAATGCTGCCAATTGGTTGGAAAGTACCTAGCATGGTTTTGTTAAAAGCATGTTAATTACTAAGGCTAAAGTTAGTACATTCCATGTTCATGTCAACTAAATGACATATATATGAAGGTAAGTTTTGGGTATAGACAATAAAAATAGCCATAAACTGCACATTGATTTTATTAGCCCAATCTATTTTGCCCCATAAAAATAAACACTTATTTATTTGCTGAACTTCCAAGGCCTCACTATATTTTCTTAAGTACCTAGTTGGAAGTATGCTATGAATATCTCAAAAAAATTAAAGCTCGCTTTTGCATCAGCCATCGCGCTGCCGCTGATCATCATTGCTGCGCTTGTAATTACACAAACAAGACAGCAAGCTCTCGACAATTTTGCCGAGCTTAGTGAAAGAGAAGCCAGACAAGTCGATAATGGTATCAGTATGTTTTTTGCAGAAATTGAGAAAAATGTCGATTACCTTGCTTCTCATACCGCTATCTTAGACGCCAAGCAAGGCGTTAAAACCCATATGCAATCACCTAGTGCAGAGATGCTTGATCATTTAAGTGGCAGTAGCACCGAAAAAAACGCTTTTAGTTTGTTTGATCACTTTGGCGTAACCCACCCGGGACTTGCTTATATCTACATGGGTAATGAACAAGGTGGTTATATTCAATGGCCAGAGGGTGAAGTAACAGCAAATTATGACCCAAGAGTTAGGCCATGGTACGAAACAGGTAAAGCTGCAAATGGTAAAACAGTAAGAACCAATGCCTATTATTGGGCAGTAGATGACATGGTAATTGTTTCTACTGTTAAGGCAATTAAAGAAGAGGGCGAGTTTATTGGTGTGCAAGGCATGGATGTATCCTTGCAGGGGCTTACCGATATTATTGCGAACATTAAACTTGGTGAAACTGGCTATTTAATGCTGATTGAAGACAGTGGCAATGTACTCGTTGACGTTAAAAATGCTGATTACAGGTTTAAGCAGCTAGCACAAGTCAATAACGGAAAATACAAGCAGCTCGCTGAGAATAATCATGGTCAATTTGAAATAGACATTAATGGTAAAGATTACTTAGCGAATATTTATACCTCACAAAAACTAGGCTGGAAATTTATAGGCTTAGTTGAAAAATCTGAAGTGATGAGTGCCGCAAATGCAATGACGATTACTATTTTAGTCATCAGTGCAATTCTGATTGCTGTATTCATTCTAGTTGCTAGCTACATTTCTAAATTAATTTCAGCACCTATTGTTGAAGTAAGTGATGGCCTGACAGAAATATCGCAAGGTGGTGGTGATCTAACCAAACGTTTGGTTATTAAAACACGTGATGAAACGGCCAAATTAGCAAACAGCTTTAATTTATTTTTGAACCTGATATCGGATTTAGTTACGCAAATTAATGATTGCGCTCAAAATGTGAGTGATACCTCCGCACAAACATCATCACAGGCCGCACAACTGTCAGGCTCAACATCGCAGCAACAACAAGCTCTTGAAATGGCGGCCACAGCGATTAATGAAATGGCAGCGACTGCTAATGAGGTCTCTGCCAGTTGTGCAAATGCAGCTGAGCTTGCATCGCAAACTCAACAAGCCTCAGAGCTTGGACAAAGTGTGATTTCTCAGACTGTTGATAGCGTTGTATCTTTGTCTGAAGTGATCACCAAAGCAACTCAAGATATAAACCAACTTGATGCTGAAAGTGAAAACATCATGTCGATATTGAGCGTAATAAGAGGGATTGCAGAACAAACCAATTTATTAGCATTAAATGCGGCAATTGAAGCGGCGAGGGCGGGCGACCATGGCCGAGGCTTTGCGGTTGTTGCAGATGAGGTTCGTGCATTATCACAAAGAACATCTGAATCAACAGAAGAAATTGCAAGCCAATTAGACTCCTTACGAAAGATGTCTGATCAAGTGTCAAAAGAAATGACAACCAGCTTAAACCGCACAAATAAAACAGTTGAGTTAGCCCATTCAGCACAGCAACAATTTAGTGAAATAACCGCGTCAATTGTTAATATTAGCGATTTGAATACACAAATCGCGACAGCAGCTGAAGAGCAACAGCATGTAGCTGAAGACATTAATCGTAATGTGGTAGAGATTAAAAACGCGGCGGATGATGTCAGCGAAATTGCTGAAAGTGCAAGAGGCAACGGAGAGAAACTAAACTTATTATCGAACACGCTTACTGATTTAGTAGGTAAGTTTAAAGTTTAGAGTAGTTAAAATTATGCTTGGATACTAACCTTGTCCCTTTTTTGTTGATTAAATAGAGATTAAAGGTTAGTTTTTATGTTGGTATTATCAAACCTAAAGTAGAACATGCAGGGAAAAATATTTCAGCTAAACAATAACAAACAAACTATTTATATATTTTTTATCATGCTATTTTTTACGCTGAGTCTCCACCTCCTCATAAGCTACCTTCAAGTAAATCATCAAAAGCAGTTTGCTGAATCTCTATTAACTAAAGCAGAAAATATATCGAATGATATAGTGGCTTCTATCCAAGAAGTCGCAACGCTATCTCCTAATAGATGTGACTCTGATTCCATCAACACATTACGTATAATTCTTTCAAAATATGAATACACTCATGACTTAGGTCTAATTTTTGATGGTAAGGTCGGTTGTTCAGCAAACTGGGGACTATTTGAAACTCCAATTTTATTTGCAAGAGAGTTTTATAGTTCTTCCTCGGGGTATCAATTCGCTTCGAAGGTAGGGAATATTTTCCCAGTTCCAGCCAGATACGATATAACAAAAAAAGACAACGTGATTGCTTTCACAATTAATGAACCATTTAAGAGTTTTGACCATCTTGAAAAAGGGTTTTCTTATAAAATTATTTCAAAAAATGAGAGCCATACTTTCCATAACTACAAATCTGAGTATCAGTTCAAAAAGGATACGTTATTAAATTCTCAGGAATTAAAAATTTGCAGTTCAAAATTCGAATACTGCGTAGAGACGTTAAATAATCGTCCTGGGCTACTTTATTTACCAATTTTTATCTCGTCATCACTTATTTGTTTAATCGGGTTAATAAGTTTTTTAATTGCTTATTCTGTTATTTCATATTTTGATAAGAACTCTTCAATCGAGTTTAGGTTGCGTAAAGCTATAAAAAACGGTGAATTATATTTAGAGTACCAACCAATAATTGAGCTGAAAAATAATAAAATAATTGGTGTGGAGAGCCTAGTTAGGTGGAAAGACGCCGTTCATGGAAATGTATCACCTGAACTTTTCTTAAGTATCGCAGAACAGTTAGGCTTGTACTCAACCTTAGCATATGACTTAGTTAAAAGAGCATTTGCAGAGCTTTCAGCTATTTTACATAGGGATCCCGAGTTCACAGTTGCGATTAATGTTAATGCGTACGAAATTAAAACTTCAGAGTATTTAGATAACCTATACGAACTTTGTATGAGTTATAAAATAAAGCCGCAGCAAGTAAAAATAGAAATTACAGAGCGAATAGGTTTGCCACTTGAAGAGTTATCTAACTTTGCAACACGGGCAAAGTACTATGGCTTTATTATTGCTCTTGATGATTTTGGAACAGGAGTATCTAACCTTGTGTGGCTCACTGAAATTAACTTCGACATCATTAAAATTGATAAAATATTAACACAATCAATAACGGATGAATTTAAACAGGATATGGTATTAGCCATTATGTCTCTGGTTACAAATCTTAATCGCTTGGTCATTTTTGAAGGGGTTGAGGTGTTTGAAGAATATAACTTCATAAAAGCTTTTAATCCTAATCATCAAATTCAAGGTTGGTATTTTTATAAGTCTTTACCATTAACCGAGCTAAATAAAGCACTAGATGGCCAGCAAGGATGACAATGAAAATAGAAAGTGTGAACACTGAAGATTTCCCAGAACTACTTAGTGTATGGGAAAACTCAGTTCGAGCGACACATGATTTTATAACAGAAGACGACATAGCCTTTTTTAAGCCCATTATCATTGAGCAGGCTTTTCCAAATGTTACTTTGAAGTGCATAAAGGATGAACATAAAGCAATTTTAGGTTTTGTTGGTGTTCACGATAGCAAAATTGAAATGTTGTTCATTTTAGATGCTGCCAGAGGTGAGGGGATAGGTAAAGTACTCTTGAACTATGCGGTTGAGCAATTAGCAGCCAACAAAGTGGATGTTAATGAGCAAAACCCACTTGCAGTTGGGTTTTATCAACATATGGGGTTTAAAGTTATCTCACGCTCACCTTTAGATGATATGGGCAAACCATTTCCAATATTACACATGGAACTCGTGTAGGAATGGCTACAGCCATGTAGGTCGTCATTTATGGCGACAATAACTGTGAACGATGAATGTACGGCGTTGAAACGCCTCCTACATACTTTACTCTCGTAACTCGCAAACTTTACTCTCATATCTCGCTAACTTCTCTTTTAACGCGCTAAAGCACGACCTACAACGCGCGAAACAAGTTTCACGCCTACGATTGAAAACATTGGGCTCTAGGATTTAGGCTCTGGGACGCGATGTAAAATCGCTGCTACTTGCTCGGCGTTAAAACGCCTCCTGAAACTTTCACCTTGTAACTCGCAAACTTCTCTTTTAACGCGCTAAAGCACGACCTACAACGCGCGAAACAAGTTTCACGCCTACGTTGGAAAACATTAGGCGCTAGGATTTAGGCTCTGGGACGCGATGTAAAATCGCTGCTACTTGTTCGGCGTTGAAACGCCTCCTACAAACTTTACTCTCGTATCTTACAAACTAAAAAATCATTACTTGTCATACAAAATAATCTATTGTATTTTCAGGGGATTAAGGTTTAAAAATAAAAGGATTTTAGTAATGGTTAAACTAAATGGATTCACAGTTTTAATTTTGATTGCTATCAGTTCGCTAATAACTTATTTGGTTACTTCATCGAGCAACAATAGTGAGGTGACGGCTACCGTAATAGAGAGTCAAGTTAATAGTGATTCTAATAAAGAAGTGATCTCGGCGAATAACAAAGATATACATCAAAGCACTATTCAAGTTAAACAATTAGCCAGTTCAGAGCCTGAAGGTAATAAGGTGAGTGAAGAGCAAGGTCAACAAACGAATTTAGCTGATAGACATTTTTCATCATCAGAATCTGTTACCAATTCATTCATCACTGATAATGGGTAAATTAAACAGCAAAGCGTATTTGGCGCAATCACAATTCCTGAATTTCATGACTTTTTGAATAATGTACGAGTTACTGAAGAAACAGATAATTCAATAGAAAGAGAAGTTAAGCTGCTCGAGATGTTGAGTCAAATTCGCACAAACGACGTTTATGCTGAAGACTTTGCTTGTAGAGGTAAAGTCTGTGCTATGTCATTTCACCATGAGGCTAACTCTGATTTTGATCTTGATAAGTTGAGTACTTTTGATGAAAACTACCTTTTCACAAACACATCAAAAGACGAATCAGGTTCAACAGTGACAAGAGTCTTGTTTATTCAAACAGACAACCCATCTCAATTAGTTTTTACCAATGGCTAGTCTTTGTAAGTCGCTATTTATGGCGACAAAACCTTGAACATTTTCATGTAGGAACGGCTTTTGCCGTGAACCATAAATGTTTGGCTTTGAAACGCCTCTTATAAACAAACGCGCGAAACAAGTTTCACGCCTACGTTGGAAAAACATTAGGCGCTAGGATTCAGGCTCTAGGACGCGATGTAAAATCGATGCTATTTGCTCGGCGTTGAAACGCCTCCTACAACTTTCATCTTGTAGCTTGCTAACTTTCCCCTTGTAACTTGTAACTCGTCACTTATCTTTTGCTTAATTTGCTGTTCGCGATATGCTGACATAACGAATATTGAATTACATTGGAATTGAAAATGAAGCTCAATCAGGTGACGTTACCTGTAAAAGATATGGATGAAGCGGTGGCTTTTTACTTAACACTGGGAATGATTCAGATTGTAGATACCCCGCATTACGCACGCTTTCAATGCCCAGATGGTGATGCCACATTTTCGCTGTCATTAGAAACCGATAATTATAATAATCATGCGGTAATTTATTTTGAACATGAGCAGCTCGATGAGCTCTACGCAAGCCTTGTTGAAAAAGGCATTAACTTTGAACAGCCACCAACCGCCCAGCGTTATTTATGGAAAGAAGCAATTTTAAAAGATCCATCAGGTAATAAAATTAAATTGTATTGGGCCGGAGAGAACCGCTTAAACCCACCATGGAAAGTAGAAAAAAGAGGATAAATTAAAGGCGCTAGGTCCTAGCGCCTAATATCTAAAAACTAACCTCTTAAAATGTTACTGCTTTTCTTTCAGTAATTGTTTTAGTTCGGCCATTTCAGCTTGTAGCTGAGCAATTTGTCCTTTGGTTGCAGGCATGTCGGCATCAGATGTTTGCTCTTCTCGAGCGTTGCGATGCTCTTCAGACATGACTTCTAAAATTGCACCCACCATCATGTTTAAAAATATAAAGGCAGTTAAGAAGATAAACGTTAGGTAGAAAATCCAACTGAGTTCATACACAGCCATGGTCTCATACATGACATCAGTCCAATCCTCGAACGTTGCAATCCTAAATAGGGTGAGCATAGAAATAGATACATCGCCCCATAATACAGGGTTTATATCAGCAAACAGCATGCTACCCATAGCGGCATAAATATAAAAAATCACAAACATAAGTAGGGCAATATAGCCCATTTGCGGAATAGCTTTTAAAAGCGAGTTAACCAGCAGTCTAAGCTCTGGGATCATAGAGACTAGTCGCAGAACGCGGAAAATACGCAGTAATCGAGCGATAAAAATTGTTGATCCAGCTGCAGGGTAAAGGCTACCGACCACGATTATGAAATCAAAAATATTCCAACCTTTGCTGAAAAAATCTTTAAAGCCACGGCTTGCGATAAAACGGATCACTAGTTCAACTAAAAAGAATACCGTGATACCTACGTCCATCCAATGTAAAGCAAGCTCAGCTGTAGGATGTAATGAATAGGTATGTGCACCCACTGTTAGTGCTGAAATAACAATGACAGCGATAACAAATGATTGAAAAATTTTACTTTTATCGATACGCTGAAACAGCTCTTGTAACTGCGACAACATCATATAGAACCCTTTGGTAATAATATTTAAACCCACGCAATATACAGGAAAACGCAGCACCAATGTATAACTACATAAAGGAAATTTAATGTTTTTTAATGCTTTAAAATTGGCCATCATCGCGACTGTTGTAGTGCTCTTGTCAGCTTGTAGCTCAGACGCCCGTTATCATGAAATTCAATCGGCGCGTTTAAGTGAATGCAATCATATGGCAGATAAAGAGTACCATGAGTGTGTAAAGCGCCAGCAAGATGGCTACGAAGAATTTAAAAAACAACAAGCAGAACATGACTAAAACTGAAAAGCGCCAAGATAAGGCTATTCGAGTTGCGTTAACGCAAGCGTGCGAACAAGCAAAAGAACAAGTACACGAATTTTCATGGTTAACTCATACTGCTGATCTAAAAAAACTACCGCAATCGCTGAGAGTAAGTTGTTACTGTAAAGAGCTGCCGATTACAGCTGAGCAAACCCAGTTAATTAGCAGTCTAATTATCAAAGAATTGAGTGCAATAGATTTAGCGATCAATCCAAAAGCAATTGCGTTTTTAAAGGAATAAAAATGAATTTAAATTTAACCCCTAAACAGATGGTTAGGTTAAACCTAGCTCTTGCTGTGTTGTTTTGTATTATTGGTGTGTACAGCTTGCAATCAGACTCATTACCTATTTCAAGTTTTACTGGTTTTATATTTGCTATCGGTTTTTTGGCACAGGCCTATCGCTATACAGAAAAGTTTGTAGCCAAAACAGCCCTTAGTAAAACACTCACAGCAACAGACACAAGCCTCACGGTTAAGCAGGTGTATTATGGCGAGCAAGTAGAGACTCTTGAGTTGAGCCGTATTACACAATTGAAAGTTGCTGATAACTATTTAGCTGTCATTTTAGATGGCAACGGCCAAGGCTTCGATTTTCAAATTAAAGGCAAAGCTCAAGCCATTACTGAACGTTTAAATGAAATATTGCCAAAGGAGCTGCTTAAAAACAGCCCAATCAAACAGGTTTAATTTGGTAAGCCAGCTGCAAATGGCTATAATCGGCAAAAATTATTGAAAGAGATATAGCAATGGCAGTGCCTACGCGTTCACAAATTTCAATTGGCTGCGAAGTCAACATTGTATTAAAACAAGATCAACGAACTGGTCAGTTAACTCAAGGTATAGTGTCACGTATTTTAACTAAGTCACCGAATCACCCGCATGGTATTAAAGTTCAACTTGATGATGGTCAAGTAGGGCGCGTGAAAGAGATTTTATCATGAGTGTTTTAAGCGAAAGTGAATTTTGGCAACTCGTGACCGCCGAAGATAAAACTGCCGAGCCTGAGTCTGTTTGTAATGCATTAAAAGCAAAACTGACTGATTTATCTGACCAGCAGCTGATGGAATTTGATAAGCAGTTTAACCTACGTATGCGTAAAGCCTATACCTGGGACTTATTTGGTGCAGCTTATGTAATGGCCGGTTGTAACGATGATTATGGCTTTTCTGAGTTTTTATGTTGGCTTATTTCACGTGGTGAACAGGCTTTTTTAAAGGCGCTTGAAAACCCAGACTCAATTGCTGAGTGTACGCCAGTTTATCATTTAAACGAACAGCCTTACCCGTATTTAGATGAGTACGACTTGATTGCCGGTATGTTGTACGAAGAGCGTAATGATGACGAATTACCCTTTGTGCCATCAGGCCTTGAGCAACCAAAAGGTAAACGTTTTAAAGATAAAGCAAAGTTTTTAAAACAAACCTACCCAAATTTATACGCCAAGTATTGGCAACAACCGAGTTAAATAAAAGCACCTAAGGGTGCTTTTTTATGTCTTTATACTTACTTGTCTATGGCTTTTAAGTAATTTCTTAGTACCCAAATCTATTCACTTTGTGTTATCTTATTAATGCTGAATTCAGCACTATTTACAATATAAATCAGCAGACTAGATTAAATCGGTTTGCTACAACACATATCAAAGGAAATGACAGTGTCAGAAAATGTATATCAAGCCCCAGAAGCAAACCTCGCTACAGCATCAACAGAAACAACCACTTTAAGCATAAAAGAAATTTTGTTTTCTTTTAAAGGACGTATTCCTCGTAAGACTTATTGGTATTCAGCATTAGGTATGATTTTAGCTTCATTTGTTCTTATGTTTTTAGTAGCACTATTAACAGGTGGTAATGAGTCTGCTATTTCTGTAATCATGCTTATTCTCTATATTCCGCTAATATGGGTTTCGCTTGCGATTCAAGTGAAACGCTGGCATGACCGTAATAAATCAGGTTGGTGGGTACTAATTAGTTTTGTGCCATTAATTGGTCCTATCTGGGCTTTAATTGAAAATGGTTTTTTAGCTGGTGATGAAGCTGAGAACCGTTTCGGTCAACCTACTAGCTTATAAGCTATACTGTGTGCTCTGAATAACAGAGCACACAAAGCCAACTTGTCTAATGAAGCATTTAAATACGATTCAAATAGCTCGATTTATTATTAGCTTTAGTTGGTTTTATCATGGGCTGATACCAAAGCTTATTCACATTGCCCCCCTAGAGCTAAAAATGACAGCCAGTTTTGGTTTTAATCCCGAAATCTCAACGCTCATCACCCGAGCAGCTGGCATAGGTGAAATTATATTTGCCGTGCTGTTTTTTATTTTCTACCGTTCCATCTTAATCAATATTCTCAATATAGCTGCTTTAGTTGGGCTAATGCTGTTTGTTGCTGTTTTACAACCCGCACTTTTAATCGAAGCGTTTAATCCTGTAACTACAAACCTTGCCATAATCGCGTTTAGTCTAGTGCTTATAAATGAGCAAAAAGCGCCAAAAAAGTAATAAAGCCTAAACCGCGTAACAGCGCTTAATTTCGTCAATCATAGCGTTTGCTAAAGGGGAGCTGGCGTTTGTTTTTGAGGTGATTAATACCACAGGAATATCGTAGTGATATTTGTTTGGCTGAACAGCCTTAAAAATGCCTTTATCGACCCAGAACTGTGCATAGTGATCAGGTAAATAACCAATAAACTCACCAGATAAAATTAAATGTGCAATCCCTTCATCATGGTAGGCAACGGCACTATTTTGATAGTTTAAACCGTCGTTTCGGCTTTCTTTATCACGCATGTAGTTACTGGTAATCACCTCCGCTTCTTTGAGCAGCTCATTTATTTTCTTGTCTTCACAATTAAATAACGGGTGACCGACTGCGCAATACAGAAAGTTGGTTTCGTTATGTAGGGCGGTGTAATCTAATCCGCGAATATGATGGCGGCTAACACCAATCCCCACTAACGAGCGGCCATTGGCTACTGCGGTTTCTACCTCTCGTGCTTCACATACGTTAATATCGAACTGAATGTTTTTACCTTTTCCTTTTAACCTTGCAATAGCACGGGGAACGGCACAGCGTGGATCGCTAACCATGGTATCTATCATGGCGATACTTAAACGTCCCGATAACTCATTTTTAGAGCTTGCTACGGTATTAGCAAAGGCTTCGCATTGCTGAAGCAGTTCAATCGATGCCTGATAGGTGATAGCTCCTGCATCTGTAATTTCAAAGCCACTGCGGCCACGTTTACATAATTTAATGCCAAGCCTTACTTCTAAGTCTGATAAATGCGCACTGATGGTTGAGCGGCCAATATTCAAACGTGACTCTGCGGCTGAAAGCCCGCCACACTCAACAATTGCTACAAAAACGCGCAATAAGCGCAGGTCTACGTCATGAACTTGCATAGCTCTTCTTTTAGTTCGATAAATCTGGAATGAATAACGATAATTATGCATTTGTAAAACAACTAGAGCAAGCTAGACTCCCTCTAAATAAAACTAATCCTGTTCTTTAGGAGTTATAAATGACATTTAAGTATGGTGTTGACCAATTAACGTTAGATAGCGTTAATGCTATTGCAGCCGGTACGTTACAGGCAGAGCTTTGCCAAGAAGCAATTGATAAAATTAATAAAAGCCGCCAAAATGTAGACAAAATGGCTGCCTCAGATAAAGCCATTTATGGTATCAATACTGGCTTTGGTCCATTATGTGATACACAAATTTCTCCAGAAGAAACTAACCTACTACAAAAGAACTTATTGATCACACACGCTGTAGGTGTGGGTGAGCCAATCGCTAAACCTATTTCAAAGCTAATGCTAATCACCAAAGTACATGCATTAAGCCAAGGTTTTTCAGGTATTCGTTTAACCGTTGTTGAGCGTATGCTTAAGTTTATTGAACTTGATATCATTCCTGTTGTACCAGAGCAAGGTTCAGTTGGCGCATCGGGCGACTTAGCACCGTTATCGCACTTATTTTTACCTCTTCTAGGTGAAGGTGAGTTTTGGGTAAACGACACAATCAAGCCAGCAGCAGAAGTATTAAAAGAGCACGGTTTAGCGCCTCTAGATTTACATGCTAAAGAAGGTTTAGCGTTAATTAATGGTACTCAGTTTATTTTATCTCATGCCATTACTGCGCTTACTAAAATGCGTTACCTATTAGACCTTGCAGACATCGCAGGTGCTATGAGTATTGAAGGTATGCAAGGTAGCGAATCACCATTCCGTGAAGAGTTACATGCTATCCGTGCTTTTAAAGGTAACATCGAAGTTGCAGCGCGTATGCGCAGCTTTTTTGCAGGCTCTGAAAACATGGCTTCACATACTGATTGTGACCGTGTTCAAGACCCTTACTCACTGCGTTGTATTCCTCAAGTTCATGGTGCATCACGTAATGCGTATTACCACTTAAAAGAACTTGCTGAAACAGAAATGAATTCAGTTACAGATAACCCAATTGTGATCAGCGAAGAAGAAGCAATTTCGGGTGGTGGTTTCCACGGTCAACCACTTGCTATGGTATTAGATTATGCTTCAATTGCAGCAGCAGAGCTTGGTAACATTGCTGATCGTCGTTGTTACTTGCTACTTGAGGGCTTACATGGTTTACCGCGTTTATTAACGTCATCGGGTGGCTTAAACTCTGGCATGATGATCCCACAATACGTGACTGCGGCATTGGTAACAGAAAACAAATCTTTGTGTTTCCCACCATCAGCGGACAGTGTACCAACATCAATGGGTCAAGAAGATCACGTATCTATGGGTAGTATTTCTGGTCGTAAGTTAAACCAGATTTTAGGTAATCTTGATAAAATCTTTGCAATTGAGCTTATGTATGCAGCACAAGCAATTGAATTTAGACGTCCTAATAAGTGTTCTGACATCATTGAAGAAAACTTTGCATTAATTCGCAGCAAAGTTGCCAAATTAGAAGAAGACCGCTTACTTAAGCCTGATATTGATGCCATGGTAGAACTTGTTAAATCGCAAGCGTTTAAAGTTAACTAAGGGAGCAAATAATGACTTTTCAAGAACAAATTAAGCAAGGTATCCCAAGCGTATTGCCAGAGCCAAAACCGTATCCAAGCGATGCAAACCGAGCTCCAAAACGTAAAGACATTTTATTGGCCGACGAAAAGCAATTGGCTATTCGTAACGCATTGCGCTATTTCCCTAAAGAATGGCATCAAGAATTAGCTGCTGAATTTGCTGCTGAGCTCAAACAATTTGGCCGTATTTACATGTATCGCTTTAAACCTAACTATGAGCTTAAAGCGCGCTCGATCAGTGATTACCCGGCTAAATGCGAACAAGCTGCCGCTATTATGTTGATGATCGACAACAACCTTGACCCTGCTGTAGCACAGCACCCAGAAGAGCTAATCACTTACGGTGGTAACGGTGCGGTATTCCAAAATTGGGCGCAGTACTTATTAACCATGAAGTACTTAAGCGAAATGGAAGAAGACCAAACGCTACACATGTATTCGGGTCACCCTATGGGGTTATTTCCATCATCAGTTGAAGCACCGCGTGTGGTTGTGACAAACGGTATGATGATCCCGAACTATTCAAAACCAGATGACTGGGAAAAATTCAATGCACTAGGTGTAACTCAATATGGTCAAATGACTGCGGGTTCATTTATGTACATCGGCCCGCAAGGTATCGTTCACGGTACAACCATTACGGTAATGAATGCGTTCCGTAAAGTACTTGCAAAAGGCGAATCACCAAAAGGTAAGATCTTCTTAACTGCTGGTTTAGGCGGTATGAGTGGTGCTCAGCCTAAAGCGGGTAACATTGCTAACTGTATTACCGTGTGTGCTGAGGTTAACCCTAAGGCGGCTATTAAGCGTCATCAACAAGGTTGGGTAGATGAGCTAATCGATAACATGCCAGAGCTTGTTGAGCGTGTACGTACTGCTCAGCAAAATGAAGAAGTGGTTTCGATTGCCTTTATTGGTAACGTGGTTGATGTATGGGAAAGCTTCTTAGCTGAAGATATTTTCATTCACTTAGGTTCTGACCAAACTTCACTTCATAACCCATGGTCAGGCGGTTACTACCCGGTTGATATCAGCTATGAAGAGTCAAATCGTTTAATTCGTGAAGAGCCAGAAGTATTTAAAGAAAAAGTACAAGCGACGCTTAAGCGCCACGCCGATGCTGTTAACAAGCACACGGCAAAAGGTACTTACTTCTTTGATTACGGTAATGCGTTTTTGTTAGAAGCATCACGCGCTGGTGGCGATGTAATGGCTGATAATGGTATTGATTTTAAATACCCATCGTACGTACAAGATATTCTTGGCCCAATGTGTTTTGATTACGGCTTTGGCCCGTTCCGCTGGGTATGTACCTCAGGTAAGCCAGAAGATCTAGATAAAACAGATGCTATTGCTGCAGATGTTTTAAATAAAATCATGGCAGACTCTCCTGAAGAGATCCAACAGCAAATGCAAGACAACATCACGTGGATCAAAGATGCGAAGCAAAACAAACTTGTTGTAGGTTCTCAAGCTCGTATTCTTTATGCAGACGCACAAGGCCGCGCTGAAATTGCTAAAGCCTTTAATGATGCCATTAATCGTGGTGAAATTGGTCCAGTTGTACTTGGTCGTGACCACCATGACGTAAGTGGTACTGATTCACCTTTCCGCGAAACATCAAACATTTATGACGGTAGCCGCTTTACAGCAGATATGGCTATTCATAACGTAATTGGTGATGGTTTCCGTGGTGCAACATGGGTATCTATCCATAATGGTGGTGGTGTAGGCTGGGGCGAAGTGATCAACGGTGGTTTTGGTATGCTACTAGATGGTAGTGAAGCTGCCGAGCGTCGTCTGAAATCTATGCTATTATTTGATGTAAACAACGGTATTGCTCGTCGTAGTTGGGCTCGTAACGAAGAAGCTAATTTTGCAATTAAACGTGAAATGGCTCGTACGCCTAAACTTAAAGTGACCTTGTCTAATAACGTTGATGATGAAGTTTTATCAAACTTAGATTTCTAAGTTGTGTCAATGCAAAAAGGCTATGTTGTACACGCAACATGGCCTTTTTTATTGCCTAAAATTTTTAAATAGCGCATTGTTTAGGTAATAAATTTTTGGCTTAGCTAATGAGGAGATAGAGATGACTAAAACACTGACGGGTGAATGTTGCTGCGGTGCAGTGAGTTTTAAAGTTGCTGATAAATTTAGGCGTTTTTACTTCTGTCATTGTGAACAATGTCGAAAACTGAGCGGAACAGCTCACGCTGCAAATTTGTTTACCTCACCAGATGCTATCGAATGGGTAAAAGGTCAGCAGCATATAACGCGGTTTAATTATCCTGGTCGTGCATTATCTAGAGCGTTTTGTAAAACCTGTGGCTCTGCGCTGCCATTTGAATCACAAGACAGTAAATACCTACTTGTACCTGCAGGTAGTTTAAACGAAGAGCCAAGTAAAGAATTAGACGCGCAAATATTCTGTGAAGAACAAACCGAATGGCATAGAAAAGGCTTAAATGGCAAAAAGTTGATTGGCTTGGGTCGCGATTAAGCGCTTTGATAATTTGCTTTTATGAATAAAGTTTGACCAGCTAATCGAGTTTGATTAATCTTTAAGATACATTTTAAAAGGAGGTTTAATATGTTTAAAGTTTTAACCTTAGCTGCTTTAGTCTCGTTAGCAGTACCTACAAACGCAAATGAAATGACAGCCGAGTTTCTTAAAAATGAGCTAGAAATCGCTCATTCTCAGTACATCAAAGGTTCAAGCGATAGTGCGCTTTATGCGTTAAATGCACTCGCAAGAATTCTTGAGCTTGATAGCGCTAAAACGCTGCAAACAGAGTTAGGCCCTAATAATCTTGCGTTTACTTATCTTCGGATTGGACTTATTCATGAGCAAGCTGGTGAGCAGCAGCAAGCCAATAGCTACTTTGCAAAAGCAATGAATGTTCACCAAGGCGAAAAAAGTCAGCTTGCAGAGCTTAAAGCTTATGTAACTAAATTAGACAAATCAGTAAAGAGTTAGCGAGATACTAGAGTAAAGTTTGTAGGAGGCGTTTCAACGCCGAACATCGAAGGTTCACTGCTGAAGCCGTTCCTACTTGTGAAACTGTATAGGCTCTAACATCCTGACTCGCAACTCGCAACTCGCAACTCGCAACTCGCAACTCGCAACTTTAATCTTCTTTCTTTGCTTTTTTCGCGAGAATCTCAACTTCTGCTTTTTCGGTTACACCTGCCATACTAAGGGCTGTGCTGCCTACCGATTCATATTCAAGTTTGATTTTATCGAGTTTTGCGTCGTTTTTGTCTGGTAAGCTTAAACTACGTGACGACATCCCTTTGGTTAAAACCCCTAGGTTATCAAACACTTTTTCTTCACCGTTATTCATAACAACTTTAATTTTCTTAAGATTCACAGTGCCATGGGTACATTTAATTTTAATATGGCTGTAGTTGCTGCTGGTGATAGGATTAACGGTATCGGTTTCGCTTTTGTAGCTGACTTTTTTCTCGGCGATGGACTTCCAGTCGTCATCACTGGCTAGGCTTTGTGTGCTAGCTAGGGCTAAAAATGTTGTTAAAGCGATGAGTTTGATTATTTTCATTTGATTCCCTCCAAAAATTTTCATCATTAAAATTTATAGCACATAAACAGATTGGTTGCTTATGCAAAGTTCATAAAATAGAACCAAAAGCATTTTTTTATCGTATTAACTAATGCGTTATAAATTCACCAACCTTAATCAGCATGCTATGCTAGTAAAGTGTCTATAAGTTTATGGATTTTCAATGAGATATTACTTTTGTTTAGTGGCTTTTTTACTATCAACCTCGTCAATTGCTAGTGCTCTACTTGATGTGAAGCCGAGCAATAAAACGCAGTTTTTGGCTCTGATTAAAGATAAACAAGGTGATTACAAAGTGAAAGCAGGCAGTGATGTGGTTTGTCAAAACGCCTCCTTTTCATTGATAAAAGAAACAACTCAAGGATTTAGCTTAGGAACATTAATCGACTTTAGTGACTTACATAACGGTACGCAGGTAAAGAAGATCCCAAATTTTTGTGTTGTCAGCTCGAAGTTAAAATACTTTGTAAATGGGATTGTCAGAACTAAGCGCTACTTTCGCTGTGAAAATGAAGACGATAACGGTTCAACAACTGAAGATCTGCGTTTTAAAGATAATGGCAATATCACTTACACACTGAATAAACCTGAAGTTTCATGTGTGTTTGAAAAGCAATAAATGTTTGTCTCACGCAATTTCAAGCCTATTATGGGCTTTTATTTTTAATTGAAAATTCTATGACTAGCCAATTTATTCAAGCACTTTTAGTTATCGCCGCGTTTTACATTGCAAGCCTGATTATAGACCATGCTATTAAACAATTTCAACGACGCTTTGATTCAACCGCTCTTGAAACTTTTCGGCTTATTTCTAACTCGCAGCGTGCTATTTTATTATTCATTGGTATTGTGCTTGCGTTATCGAAACTGGGTTTTGACGTTGCCGCTTTAGTTGCCGGCTTAGGCCTAACAGGCTTTGCTTTGGGTTTTGCGTTGAAGGATGCTATTTCGAATCTAGTAGCAGGTGTCATGATTGTGCTTTATAAGCCCATTAAGCTTGGTAATTACATTGAAGTGAGCAATTCAAAGGGCACAGTGATTGACCTTAATTTGCGCTATATCACAATTAAAGGCGAGGGAGCGGTGCATTTAATTCCTAACTCTTTAATTTTAAGTAATAAAGTGTCAATCATTGATCGCGAAGATGATTAAGCACAAATTTTTGCCATAAAAAAAGCAGCCTAGGCTGCTTTTTTAAGTTTTAGCAAATTACATTTGAGATTGCAGGTAATTCTCAAGCCCTGCGGTTTTGATTAACTGTTGCTGTGTTTCAAGCCAATCAATCTGTTCTTCTTGCTCATTTAAGATGTTATCTAACGCTTCACGGCTGATGTAATCTTTTTTCTCTTCAGCAAGTTTAATTGCCGCTTTAAGATCGACTAATGAATCAAGCTCAAAGCTCATGTTAGCTTCGATCATTTCTTCTGAGTTTTCACCAATACGTAGGCGACCTAAATCTTGTAAGTTTGGTAAACCTTCTAAAAACAAAATACGCTCAATTAAACGGTCGGCGTTTTTCATTTTTTGAATAGATACTTTGTAATCAGCTTTGTCTAATTTTGAAAAACCAAAATCTTTAAACATACGAGCGTGTAAAAAGTATTGGTTAATACCCACTAATTCATTTGCTAATACTTTATTAAGTGCAGCAATGACGCTTTTATCGCCTTTCATACAATTAGCCTCTATTCGCCCATTTGAGATTGATGGTAGTTTTGGCTACCAATTTTGTCGATTAGACCCAGCTGTTGTTCTAACCAGTAAACATGATCTTCTTCTGTATCAAATAATAGCTTTTCAAGCACTTCGCGTGATTGATAGTCTTTTTCTTGTTCACAAATTGAAATAGCTTCTTTAACGCAGTCAACAACTTCTAGCTCAAGTGTTAAGTCATTTTGCATCATGCTTTTAACGTCTGAGCCAATTAATAAATCACGACGTTTAGTCATGTTTGGTACGCCTTCTAAAAATAGAATACGTTTTATCAACCAATCAGCGTGGTCTTTTTCTTCTTCCATTTCGTGGTTAAGACGCTCATACAGCTTATTTAGGCCCCAATCGTCATACATACGAGAATGAATAAAGTATTGATCTATAGCAGCTAATTCGTTTGCGAGTAGTTTATTAAAACTATCGATGACTTTTTGGTTA
Organism: Pseudoalteromonas sp. Isolate3; assembly: GCF_022398505.1. NCBI lineage: Bacteria > Pseudomonadati > Pseudomonadota > Gammaproteobacteria > Alteromonadales > Pseudoalteromonadaceae > Pseudoalteromonas > Pseudoalteromonas sp. Isolate3. Next base: position 56,762 of record NZ_JAKEVN010000008.1, read on the forward strand.
CCTTTCATAATGCTGTCCTCGAATTCCAAGTTGCGATAATTGTAGTATATAAAAATAAGATTGCAAACATTTTCCTTTGTAAATCAGTTGTTTACTATTGAGTGTGATTCTCGTTTAAGTTTGCGTTAATGGTTGATAAATGAACAATTTATCGTTTCTATTCTTAAAGGTAAAAGCCCTTACTAAGAAGGGCTTGTTGCTCTAAACAAAAACTGCTTTAGAAGCTATAAGTTGCACCAAGTGTCATGGTCGTACCTAAACCATTAATGTTATAGCCACCATAAGTATAAGACTGCGCACGGGCAGGGTAGTAATCATTATTAAATAGGTTTTCTACACCCATAAACGCTTGCCAGTTGTTGCTAAAGTTATAACGACCGCTTAGGTTAAATAGGTTGTAACTGCTAATTGGACCTTGATCACCAACAAACTCACCCTCTGCATTTGGCTCAAAGCGTTTGCGTGAACCCACATATAAATAACTCACAGTGAGTGATAATTCATCATTTGGTTGCCAGTTTAAATTAGCAGTACCTTTTGGTGGGCTTATTTGGCGAGAACCTAAGTAAATGTCGTCTTCGGTGTTCTTACCTTCAACATAGCTGTAGGTTGCAACAAGTTTGAGAGTTGGATTAATTTTATAATCGATTAGTGTTTCGTAACCCCAGATCTCTTGTGGCGCTCTTACTGGCTCATAGACACCCGTTACCTCATTAAAGCTATTAGTAGTGCCAAACTCAGACGTACTGCGGTAAGCTGCAAATTCAAAACGTAAGTCATCAAACTGTGATGTAAAGCCAATTTCATAGTTATCGATGATTGATGCTTCTGTTTGAATTAGGCCAATATCATTTACTGTTGCAGAACGTAATAAGCGGCCAATATCTGAGATATCAGAACCTTGTGAATAATTGGCAAACGGGCTGAAGGCATCAAGCAAATTGTATTTAACACCTACGTTATAGGTGGTTGCATCGTAATCAATAGTGTCACCCTTTACACTAAGTGGCACTGAGCACTGTGTTTCTGAACGACAAAGCTTTAAGGTGTTGTAGTCATCAACGGTTAAATCAATACTCTCTTGGCGCACACCCGCTTTAATGATTAAATCATTATCGATAACCCACTTTGTTTGTAAAAAGCCAGCAAGGCTTTCCATATCCATCTCTGGTACCCAAACACGGCCATCAACAAGCGGTTGAGAAGTCACATCATTCAGTGCATCTAGGCCATAAATAAAGGTGGCTTCAACATTGTCAAAATCAACAAGGGTATTAAAGGTAGCGCGCGCCCCTTTCTTTTCTGAGCGAATAATTGATTGGCCGCCTTCGTAACCTTCGTCTGGGTTAGCTAAGTTTGTAGAAAAGAAAAACACATTCTCGATGTCTTGCATGTATAGATCGAGCGTCATTTGTGTATTAGTAAATAGGGCGTAGTCTGTATACTTTAAGGTTATGTTTTCGTTACCGTCTGGGCCTTGTGGTTTACCTTGCTTTTGAAGCTCTTTAGGTACATGAATCGCATAAGTTTTTTCGCCATCGTTCAGGTTGCCAACAACGTCACCTAAATCGGTTTTTTGTTGAGAGCTAAAGTAGTTATAGCTAAATTGCAGCTGCTTCTCATCATCAAAATCATAGCCGAGTTTGGTAAAGTAGTTTTCTGTTACTGCATCAGATAAACCATACTGCAAGCCAAGAATATCGCCTTCGGCGTCACGTTGAACACCATTTTCTTCGTAACTTGCGGTAAATAAATAGCTAATTTTATCAGCACGACCATTAATTGCTGCAGAGACTCGCGCACCGGCGCTTTCTTCTAATTTAACTGCACTAAAACGTGACGATAGGCTGATCTCACCTTCTGGCTGACCATCACTTGTTGCCTGCTTTGTGATGTAGTTAATGATACCGCCCGATGCACCATTACCATAAACAGAGGTAGCGCCTTTGATCACTTCGATACGCGCAATGGCGCTTGGATCGAGAGTTTTAACTCCTAATGAGCCGTTTCTGAGTGGTGTCGATTGCGGCACTCCATCGATCATTACAAGTGGTGCACGACCACGTAAACTCTGACCTGTATTACTCGAACTGCCGGTATCTGGTGCTAGGCCTGGTACCATTTGCGCAAGTAAGCTTTGTAATTCTGGATTAACTTTTAAATGTTCTTCAATTTGCTGTTGGCTAATAATAGTGACAGAAGCTGGGACTTCATCAATGCTTTCAAATACACGGCTGCCTGATACAACAACGTGTTCCATTTCTTCTACGGTAAGGTTTTTATTTATGGCATCATCAGCAAATGATTGGCTGCTAATTGCAATAGCGACCAGAGTCAGAGAAGTTTTTAACATGCTTGTCCTTAATTCTTGTTTGATTGTGCGGCAGTCTAAATGTAAAGAAGAGTAAAGGCAAGGTTAATGATAATGATTTGCAATAAGTCCTTTGGTTCTGTTATATAGCGATGAATTTAGCATCCACGAATGTTCAATGGATGCTTAATAGGTGAGTATTATATTTGAACCCTTACTAATTTTGCGTGTTCAGAGTATTGGTTTTAAAGCGCTAACATAGGTGTTACTGATATTTCTAGTGTTACCTAGCAGGCAGCACCCAAATTTGTGAATAAACAGTTGATATAGCGATGTGGTTGATTGCCACTTTAGCATCAAGTGTTTTGCCACCAATTTTACACATTCATGTGATTATATATACGCAGTAATATAGCTTTGGCCGAGAATATGAGTTCGTTTAATGATGAAAGGCCGTTGTATAATTAATCTGTCAGATAAAGTGTCTATCTGTAATGCCGTTTGTACCAAAAGTAAACACCTGAGATCGTAAAAAATAACGGTGATAAAGCAAATATCAACCACAATAATTGCACAATTGGGCCTGCAAAATCACCAATATGAAACTTATATTTGAAGTTCCAAGTTTGAGTGGTCAAAGAGCTTTCGCTGGCATCATAACTTGCTACAATATCGGCTGAATATGGGTTTGCCCATACCCAACTATAGGCATGGCTTTCACCTGGGTTCTCTATTCTAAATCCTATGTTGTCACTTGGTTTTTTCGGTAAATAAATTCTAAATAACTTGCCTTCAGGAAAAACAGTTTGTGCGTTATCAAACGCTTTTTGCACTTGAAAGGGCGTATCCGCTAAAGGGGGAATAACCGCTGGTGGTTTAGGTCTATCTTCAACTGTGCCTTGCATCACAAATTCTAATACGGCTTTGGTTTGTTCTTTCCAGTTAAACGCCATACCTGTGTAAGCAATTAAAATGAGTGGAATTAAAAAATACACACCCAAAACGGTATGTAGCTGATACATCAGTACTCTAAACTTTGCTTTACGCTTAATAGCCAAACGTTTCATACGATTTTTTGGCTTAACCCAAATATAAAAGCCGAGCAGAATTTCAATAATAAGAATGAGCGCACACACCGATACCCAGTTTCTTAGAGGGCGGCTTTTATCGCCATCTTCATAAAGCAGCCAGCGGTGCAAAGCCATGGTAAAGCCATAAATCGTACTGTAATAATCGTATTCATGTAAAACCTGACCATTGTATGGATTAACACTCACATAGCGGTTATTTGCTAGTTGTAATTGCCACGCTAGATCACTGCGCTGCTCTGGCATTACCAGAGTAACAGGTTGTTTAGTTGACGCTGAAACGTGATTGATTAGGTTATCAAAATCAAGTGCTGAAGCCGCTGGCGTTACTGTCCATCTATCACTTTGAGTAAGGTATTGAATGTCTTTTGCGTAAATAAGCAAAGCACCGGTCAAACTTAAACAAATTAAAAATAAACCGCTTACTAAGGCAAGTAATAAATGCGTACGACGTAACCACAACTTCAACAAGATTTGTTCCTTCAGTTTGCTTTAACACAAAACTGAATAGTAAATGATAACGCGAAACATTTACACTAAAACTTGTTCAATGGTACAGCTTTCAATTGCAAAGTTGTTATGTAAAAAGTGACGTATATCATCGTTACTGATGCTTTGCTTGGCACGAAACTTTAGCTCGCAATGAACGTGATGATCATCTATCTGCCATGTTTTAAGGTAATCAACATCAGTGATTGCAAATTGGGCTTTAAGCCTATTGATAGCGTCTGTTACAGCAAAATTATCAGGGGCTGCTTGCATTAAAATTTTACTACTGGCAATTAACAGTAAAATGCCGTGATAAATGACATACATTGAAATCAGCATAGTGGCAATTAAATCAACAATATACCACTGGTAGAGAATGATTAAGGTACCCGCAATGATTACCACAACTGAGGCTAGTGCATCAGACACATTATGTATAAACGCAGCACGAATATTCATACTGTCTTTTGCACCCGCTTTGTAAGTTAATAGGGCGGTGACAAGATCAACAACCAGCGCAAGACCCGCAACCCAAATGATGATCCAGCCATCAATGGGGTCGGGGTTTAAATAGTTGGTGATCGCTTCAAAAATTAAGTAACCACCAATCACAATTAAACTTAAACTGTTAAATAGCGTGGCTAAAATTTCTGCACGTTTATAACCGTATTGATAACGATGATTAGCAGGTTTGGCACCAATTTTTCGGGCAATTAGGGCAATGAATAACGACGAGGCATCGCTTAAATTGTGCAGCGCATCAGCAATTAACGATAAGCTGCCAGAAACGAGGCCGCCAATCACCTGAGCGACAGTTAATAACACATTAATTGCAATTGCCAGCATGAGTTGGCGGGTGCTTTGGTTATTTGTATCGTGATGATGGTGGTGTCCGTGTCCCATATAAATACCTAGTTATTGATTTGCTTTATTTTTATACCATGCGTGCCTTTGTAATAAAATGTTTGTATTGGTTTGTTTGCTAACAGATTATAATTTTCTGTTCAAATGCGGGTGGATTTGTTAATTTAGCGCCGATGTACCAATTTTTAGTTCTAATTTTTAGGCTCAATGTGAAAGCTGCATTTATTATTTTGATTAGCGTATTATTGCTCCAGCCACTGCTGGATAGCTTTGATGTGGCCGATCATAATGTTGCGTTTAATCACACCTCGGTACTGCTATAAGAAGAAATTGACCTTGAAGCTCATTGCGCTGCCAATGGCGATCATCAACTACATCAATCAGAGCATGACGAGCTTAGCAAACAGTTGTCTGACTCAGCCGAGAAAGGCCATTGTCATGTTTGTCACAGCCCTGCATTTTTAGATTCGCTGCAATTGTCTGAACCTACTGGTGTCTATTTCACTAAAATTGAATCACTTGATTTCAACTTCAAATCGCCTGACTTAGCACCGCTACATCGCCCACCTATTTTAGCTCTTACTTAATCCCAAACCCTTTTTAGATGTTATTTGGGCTTAGCCCATTTTAAGTAAGAGACAATATATGTATTTAAGAAATTTTATGCGTTATGCATTGCTGTGCGTATGCTACATGACTGTGACAAATATTTATGCGACAGAACAAGCGCATAATCATCAAGAAAATGAGCAAGCTGAACATGCTAATGAAGTCAGTTTAACTGAGCAGCAACAGCAACTAGCTAATATCAAGGTTGAGCGCCTTGTACTGAAAAAATACAAGCAAATCTTGTATGCACCGGGCGAAATTAAAGCCAATGGCTATGCCAGTTATTTGGTGTCACCGCGTGTTGATTCAATTGTTGTAAAGCGCCATGCCTTATTAGGGCAGCATGTAAATAAAGGAGACTCTTTAGTCACTTTATTTAGTGGCGAAGTGGCCAGCCAGCAAACTGAATTTAGGTTAGCTGAAGCCGAGTTAAAACGGCTAACTAAAATGACAGCTGGCACGGTAAGCAAAAAGCAAATTCTAACTGCTAAAGCTGAATATGAAGTCGCTTATAGCCGATTAGTTGCCTTTGGTTTATCAAAACAAGCTATTGCAAAAACACTCACCATAAACCCAGAAAAACTCGGTGAATACACCTTGTTTGCACAAACATCGGGGGCTGTTTTAACCGATAACTTTGCCCAAGGTCAGCGAGTCGATTCGGGGATTGAGTTGATGCTAATAGCCGATGAATCAGCGCTTTGGGTTGCTGCTCAGCTTTCAGCTAATCAAGACCGTACTATCAGTAATGGCTCTAGGGCGCTGTTAGAAGTTAACGGTAATCGCTATCCAGCAACAGTTATTCAAGAAGCACATACCATTGATGAACAAACACGCTCACGCACCGTTAGGCTCGAGGTAAAAAACACTCAGCATAGTTTGCATCCAGGCATGTTTGCCGATGTGTATTTTCAATTTGAAACGGATAAAGCAGTACTTGCTGTACCTGAAAATGCATTAACTCGCAGCGCAGATGGTGACTGGCAATTGTTCGTCGTTGATGACGATGGCAGCTTTGTCGCCCAAGAAGTGAACCTCGGCAGACGTTTTGGCGATTATCGTGAAGTGCTGGATATTCAAGCCGGGCTTGAAGTTGTCACCCAAGGTGCATTTTTTATTGCATCACAACTAGCTAAAGGCGGATTTGATCCGCATAACCACTAGAGGTGACGCATGTTTAATTTATTAATTGAGGCGGTGATAAAGAACCGTCTACTTGTGCTTTTGGCCTTACTTACGGCGATTGCGGTGAGTGCATTTATGATCCCAAAACTCAATTTAGATGCCTTTCCTGATGTTACGAATGTGCAAGTGGCGGTAAATACCGAAGCGCCAGGACTTGCGGCTGAAGAAGTCGAGCAACTGATCACATACCCGATAGAAGCCGTTATGTATGCACTGCCTGATGTAGAGCAGGTTCGTTCTATTTCTAAAACGGGTTTATCGGGTGTTACTGTTGTGTTTAAAGAAGGGGTTGATATTTACTTTGCTAGGCAACTGGTTTTTGAACGTTTGCAGTCTGCTAAAGAGTTGATCCCATCTGGTGTGGGTACGCCAACCATGGGCCCTAATACATCTGGGCTTGGGCAAGTCTATCAGTATTTACTTGAAGCAAAGCCGGGTGCAAACATTGATAGTATGGCACTGCGTAGTTTAAATGATTGGGTGGTTAAATTACTTATTTTACCTATTGATGGTGTGACCGATATTCTGTCATTTGGCGGTGAGGTTAAGCAGTATCAAGTGAACATAAACCCCAATAAGCTACTTGCTTATGACTTAACACAGCAAGATGTTAGTAACGCCCTAGATGCTAACAACAGTAATGTGGGTGGCTGGTATATGAACCGAGGCCAAGAGCAGCTTGTTATTCGTGGTACAGGTTGGTTTACTCCAGGCGAAAAAGGACTTGCTGAGATTGCGCAAACGCCTATCAAAACCATTGATGGTACGGTCGTTAAAGTGGCTGATGTTGCGACTATTGAGCTTGGCAGTGAGATTCGCCAAGGTGCTGTTACCTTGTCTAAACGCAATGATAAAGGCGAAATAGTTAATCGTGGTGAAGTGGTTACTGGTATCGTGCTCAAACGGATGGGTGCAAATACCAAGCAAACGATTGATGGCATAAACGCGCGTATCGAGATGATAAATCAAGCATTGCCAAAGGATGTTGAATTTAAAGCAATTTACGACCAAGCAGAGCTTATCAGCCAAGCAGTACAAACGGTTATTGATGCACTGCTTTTAGCTTTTGTCTTTATTATCATAGTATTAGCACTATTTTTGCTTGATTTAAGAGCGACATTTTTGGTGTTATTGTCGATCCCTATTTCGATTGGCTTAGCACTGAGTGTAATGGCATGGCTGGGATTATCGGCAAACTTAATGTCGTTGGGTGGGATTGCTGTTGCCATTGGTATGCTGGTGGATGGCTCTGTAGTGATGGTTGAGAATGTATTTAGGCACTTAGGGCTTAAGCATAATCAACATAAGCCTTCTTCGGAGCTGGTTGCAATTGCTGCAAAAGAAGTTGCGCGGCCTATCTTTTTTGCTTCTTTGATTATTCTAACGGTATTTTTACCACTGTTTAGTTTTGAAGGCGTTGAGGCTAAGCTATTTCAGCCAATGGCTGTGAGCATTATGCTGGCAATTATTAGTGCAGTGATCGTTGCCTTGGTTGTAGTGCCAGCTCTGTGTGTGTACTTATTTGCTAAGGGCGTGACAGTAAAGCAAAGTATTTTGTTAAAACCTATCGATATGCTTTATCAAAGGGCTTTACAAAAAGCATTGCAGGCTAAACGCGCCGTTTTAGTTATAGCAGGGTTATTACTGATTGTAGCTGCCGTTATGCTACCAAGGCTGGGTACTGAATTTGTGCCAGAGCTTGAAGAAGGCACTATCAATCTACGTGTGACACTTGCTCCCTCTGCAAGTCTCGATACAGCAATCTCAGTTGCACCAAAGCTTGAAGCCATGTTGCTTGAATTTAGTGAGGTGGAATATGCGCTGAGCCGAATCGGTCGGGCTGAAGTAGGGGGCGATCCTGAACCGGTTAACAACATTGAAATCTATTTAGGCTTAAAACCTCATGAGCAATGGGTTAACGCGAAAACACGTGTCGAATTGCAAAAACTAATGGAAGCCAAGCTTGAGCAATTCCCAGGGCTTTTATTTAACTTTTCACAGCCTATAGCAACCCGAGTAGATGAGCTTTTATCGGGTGTTAAAGCGCAATTGGCCATTAAGTTATTTGGTAGTGACCTAGGCGTTTTAACTGAAAAAGGCCAACAAATTGAGCAGCTAGTTCAGCAAATACCTGGCGCTAAGGATGTCGCGATGGAGCAAATAGGCGGCGAAGCACAGCTTATAGTTAAACCCAACCGTTTGGCGTTGTCGCGCTTTGGCTTATCGGTGGCTGATTTGATGGATGTAGTTCAGCACGGTATTGGCGGGCAATCGGCAGGGCAAATCATTAATGCTAATGAGCGCTATGATATTTATGTGCGCATAGCCCAAAGATTTCGCCAAAACCCGAATGTGATTGCAGATCTTCGACTGCGAACCCCCGCGGGTGCCATTGTTAGGGTGGGGGATGTAGCCGATGTACAGATTGAGTCAGGCGCTCCTCAAGTTCGTCGCGATGATGTTCAAAGGCGGGTGGTTATTCAAGCGAATGTGCAGGGGCGAGATATGGGCTCTGTAGTTGCAGATATACGCGCTAACATTGCCGATAAAATACAGCTACCAAGTGGTTACAGTGTTGCCATTGGCGGCCAGTTCGAAAACCAGCAACGGGCACAACAGCGGCTGATGATTGTAGTGCCTGTGGCCTTGTTACTCATTGCGTTATTGCTTTATTTTGCTTTTAGTAACCTATCGCAAGTGGTGCTTATTCTTGTCAATGTACCTTTGGCTGTGATTGGTGGGGTGATTGCATTATATGTCTCTGATCAATACTTATCTGTACCCAGCTCTGTAGGGTTTATCACGCTATTTGGTGTTGCGGTATTGAATGGTGTGGTGATGGTCGAAAGCATTAATCAAAGGATTATTGCCGGAGATAGCAAAGACAAAGCGGTATTTGAAGGAGCTATTTCGAGGTTAAGACCCGTACTAATGACTGCGCTAACCTCAATGCTTGGGCTAATTCCGATGCTGCTTAGCACAGGAATAGGGGCTGAAATACAAAAGCCCCTTGCCACGGTTATTGTTGGCGGGTTGGTCAGTGCAACCCTCTTAACTTTATTTGTACTGCCGGTACTTTATAAGTCGATGAGTAAGTAAATAAAGCAAAATGGGGCTAACGTTTAGTAGCCCCTTTTTTTAATGCAATGTATTTCTGTAAAGGGCGTTTACACCACGCTAAAGCCCTTATAAACTGGGCATTACAATAATGATGTAAAAAAGGAATACAGAGTGAGTAACGCAATTACAATTCGTCCGGCAGTCGCAAGTGATGCTGCAACAATCCTACATTTTATTACCGAACTTGCTATCTACGAAAAAGAACCTGACGCAGTTAAAACAGACGAGCAAGCTATTTTAAAAACGTTATTCAGTGAAGGCGCAACGGCTCATAGTGTTATTTGTTTAGAGGGCGACACACCAATTGGTTTTGCTGTGTATTTTTATAATTACTCAACGTGGCTTGGCAAAAATGGGTTGTATTTAGAAGACCTTTACGTAAGCGCAGATAGCCGTGGTAAAGGTGCCGGTAAGCAAATTATGCAATATCTTGCTAAGCAAGCACTTGAAAAAGACTGTGGTCGTTTTGAGTGGGTGGTACTTGATTGGAATAAACCAGCCATTGATTTTTACGACAGCATTGGTGCTAAACCGCAAAATGAGTGGATTATTTACCGCCTGACAGGCCAAGAGCTTATCGACTTTGCTCATCAATAAGCAATGTTGATGTAGTTTAAAATAAACAAATAAAAACATAAATAAAAATCATTTGCATTTGTGTGTGTCGGTGTGTAGTTTAAACACATACTGAGACTGGTATAAGTGCAGGTGATTTTTATGACTCAAACAACACGCCACACACCTTTAACTTCAAACGCCATTGATGATGCGCTTGTCCCTTGGCAACGTGCTATTTATAAAGGCAATTTAGCATTTGAATCTGGCGAACTTATTACTGCGCGTGATCATTACACGGTTGCAAGCAGCTGCGCCGAAACACTACTCGCACAACTTTCTAATATCCCAATCAACCAGTTGGTTACTCGCTCGTTAGAGCATTGTATTGCAGCATTTGTTGTTGCAACTTTGAATCTTGCAGATACCTTTAAAGTGATGCAAAAACCCGAAAAAGCTTGCACTTGGCTTTGCCATGCTCATCAACAATTAAGTATGCTTTTAAGTCACCCAGAGCTGCAAGTTCGCACCTTGGTCCTGCATCATCATCACAAAACCTACTTTGAGCTGGTTAAGTTTGCCAGCATGGCATCAGCATTTCCGACACTCATTAACCGAATCAATCAGCTATTAGCTGACCATCCCCACAAAACGCAGTTATTACATTAACGATAAGGAATCAGTATGTCTTTTACATTACCCGATTTAGCGTATGACTATGATGCACTTGAACCGCACATTGATGCGAAAACTATGGAAATTCATCATACCTTGCATCATCAAACCTATATCAATAAAGCGAATGTTGCACTAGAGGGCAGCCATTACTCTGAGCAAGATGCTGAAACATTACTACGCACCATTTCATCAATGCCTGAGTCATTACAAAAGGCAGTGCAAGAGCATGTAGGTGGCCATTATAATCACTCATTATTTTGGCAAGTTATGTCACCTAATGGCGGTGGTGAGCCAAGTGAAGAGTTAAATACCGCCATTGTTGATACATTTGGCAGCTTTGACGCATTTAAAAAGCAATTTACTAATGCAGCGGTAAGCCGTTTTGGCAGTGGCTGGGCTTGGTTATGTGTTGATGAAAATAACCAGTTGGTTGTTGAAAGTAGCCTCAATCAAGATAGCCCATTAATGCATAACCATACGCCAATTTTAGGTCTTGATGTGTGGGAGCATGCGTATTACTTGAAATATCAAAATCGTCGCCCTGACTATATTGCGGCATTTTACGAAGTGATTAATTGGCCGGAAGTAGAGCGCCGATATTTAGCCGCACTTAAATAGCTGTTTAAATAGTTAAGGTCCGAAACCGGCTAGTCAAAAAATAATATTCAGTTAAGCTAACGGTATTAGCGTGTAACGAGAATAATTATGACTAGCCAACAATGGCAGACTGCAAGGCAAAGCCGCGATCCACGATTTGATGGGGTGTTTTTTGTGGCGGTAAAAAGTACTGGTATTTATTGCAGACCAATTTGCCCCGCACCAACGGCACAAGAAAAGAACGTTGAATATTACCAATACGCGCACTTAGCTGCGCAAGATGGTTTTCGACCCTGTATTCGCTGTCGCCCAGATAGTGCACCAAATAGCCCAGCTTGGCTAGGTACTAAAACCACAGCATTACGCGCAAAACAATTGATAGATAAAGGTGAGGCTTACGACTGTGAGGTTTTAGCAGACAGACTCGGGGTGTCGAGCCGCTATTTACGCCGTTTGTTTAACCAACATTTTGGACTGTCGATCACCCAATATAGATTATTTAACCAATGCAATTTCGCCAAGCAGCTATTACAAGAAACAGATTTGTCGGTGGCAGATATCGCATTTGCTTCTGGCTTTAATAGTATTCGTCGCTTTAACGATGCTTTTTTAAAGCAGTTAAATATCGCTCCTTCAAAGTTACGTAAGTCAGATAAAAAACCAGCCTCAACATTAACTCTAACACTGGCATTTAGGCCGCCTTATAACTGGCAAGCACTCCATGACTTTTTGCAGCGCCGTTTAATCAGTGGGTTAGAATGGTTGAGCACAACAAGCTATGGTCGCACTTTTAAAGATAAATATTGCCAAGGGCAATTCACTGCGCATTTTGTTGAGCATAAAAACCACTTTAAAGTGGCGATTGATATTGATAACACCCGCTATTTACAGCAAGTGATCCATAACATTCGTCGTGTGCTTGATTTAGACGCCGATACGCATACCATAGAACAGCATTTAGATGCAGAGCTTAAAGTTTCAATGCCGCTTTGTGTTGGCCTGCGTTTACCGGGGATTTGGTCAGATTATGAAGCGGGCATACGAGCGGTCCTTGGTCAGCAGGTTAGTGTTACAGCGGCTCATAACCTAGTGTCACAGCTTGTGAGTGAGTTTAATCAGCAAAGTAATAACCACTATTTTCCAAGCCCTGAATGGGTTGCCAATTCTGAACTCGATTTTTTTAAAATGCCACAATCACGCAAAGATGCGCTACGTCGTTTAAGTGCTTATTGTCAGCAAAACCCAGATAATCAAGAGCTTGATAATTGGTTAGAGCTTAAAGGCATTGGCCCGTGGACAGTTAATTACGCCAAACTACGTGGTCAAAGCCACCCAGATATTTTACTGGCGGGCGACTTAGGGGTTAAAAAAGCCCTCGCTGGAATCAGCGAATTTAATAGCGAGCACTGTGCGCCATTTCGCTCTTATTTAACTTTTCAACTATGGCAACAATTATGAGTATGCAACAAGTTATAATGCCAAGCCCCATTGGCGATATTACCATTCAAAGTACATTAAAAGGCGTCAGTTACGTTGGCTTTTACCCAGTAGTTGCGATGCAAACAGAGGCTGTTGATGAGCACACCCTTACACCTATTTTAATATGTATAAGTGAGCTTAATGAATATTTTAATGGTCTGCGTACGCGTTTTACTGTTCCTATTGATACGCAAGGTACAGAGTTTCAAAGGCAAGTATGGCATGCGCTGATGGATGTTGAGTTTGGTCAAAGTAAGAGTTACCAAGAGATAGCACTTGCCATTAATAACCCAAAAGCGGTGCGTGCAGTGGGCGCTGCGAATGGAAAAAACCCGATTAGCATTATTGTGCCATGTCATCGAATTATTGGCGCAAACGGCAAGCTCACAGGCTATGCGGGTGGCCTTGAAAGAAAAGAGTGGTTACTGAAACACGAAGGCTTGTTATAAAACAGCAATTTTACTGGGATAACGCTTGAGGTAATAAGAGTAAGGTAATAGATGATGTTGTCGCGCGATTAGGGTAGCATATTGCGACTTTAAAATTTGGGCAACATCATGGCACAGCTGTACTTTTATTATTCTGCAATGAATGCAGGCAAATCTACCACACTTTTACAATCTGCATTTAACTACCGCGAACGTGGTATGGAACCGGTTATTTTAACAGCGGCTATTGATGATAGAGCAGGTGTTGGCAAGGTGTCTTCACGTATTGGTTTACAGGCTGATGCGCATATTTTTGATGCAGATAAAGATGTATTTGAATTGATCAAATCATTAAATGCAGAGCAAAAGCGCCATTGTATTTTAGTAGATGAGTGCCAGTTTTTATCAAAAGACCAAGTAATGCAATTAACAGATGTGGTTGATGAACTTGGTATTCCGGTACTGTGTTATGGCTTACGTAACGATTTTAGAGGTGAGCTATTTAGTGGTTCACAATACCTACTTGCCTGGGCTGACAAACTAATTGAGTTGAAAACCGTGTGTCATTGCGGTCGTAAAGCTAACCATGTACTGCGTACCGATGAGCATGGTAATGCGATTGCAGACGGTAATCAGGTAGAAATTGGCGGCAACGACCGATATGTATCGGTGTGCCGCAAACATTATAAAGAATCGTTAAATCTCGGCCGCTAATGCCGAGATAAAGCTATCAATATCTTGCTTAGTGACACCTAAATGGGTCACTAGGCGCAGTGGTTTACCTGGCGAAAATAGCATATTTTGCTCTTTTAGCGCATGTGCCACTGCTTTTAAATCGATATGTTCGGCAACATTTGCGTAAACAATGTTGGTATCGATTTGAAAAGTTGACGTATCAAAACCAGCTAACGTGTTTAACTGCTCTGCCAAATACGCCGCATTATCGTGATCCTCAGCAAGCCTTGCTACGTGATGCTCAAGTGCATACTGACCAGCGGCTGCAAGCATACCTGCTTGACGCATACCACCGCCGAGTACTTTACGCCAGCGGCGCGCTTTATCAATCAGTGCCTTGCTACCTAATAATAGTGAGCCAACCGGCGCGCCAAGTCCTTTTGATAAGCAAATAGACACTGAATCAAAATACTGGGTGATTTCAGTGATATCAACACCTAACTTAACCGCAGCGTTATACACACGGGCACCGTCTAAGTGCAGAGCAAGGTTATGTTTATCAACACATTCTCTGGCTTCTTTAAGATATCTAAGCGGGAGAACTTTGCCGCCAATGGTGTTTTCTAAGCTAAGTAATTTAGTTTTAGCAAAGTGAAAGTCATCAGCTTTAATTGCAGCCACAACTTTGTTTAAATCTATGCTGCCATCAGTATTATTTTCAATTGGTTGCGGCTGAATAGAGCCTAATACAGCAGCACCGCCACCCTCAAATTTGTAGTTATGTGCTTGTTGCCCACAAATGTATTCGTCGCCACGTTCACAATGTGCCATCAATGCCAGTAAATTGGCTTGCGTGCCTGAGCTACAATAAAGGGCGCTTTCGAAGCCATGACGCTCAACAGCAAATTGTTCAAGCTGATTAACGCTTGGGTCGTCACCATAAACGTCGTCACCTACTTGGGCGTCATTCATTACCGCGCGCATGGCTGCTGTTGGTTTTGTAACTGTGTCTGAACGAAAGTCGATCATCTTATTATCCTTATACTAGTTCGTTAAGAATGGCTTCGCGGTCGGCTTGGTCAAAATAGCTCCAAGCAATAAAGCGACTAATTTTTTGGCCTTGTGCCATTTTTATAACTTTTACCTCTTTCACATCAAGTGTGCTAAGTAACTTTTTTATATGCGGTAAAGTGTCAGATTTAGAAACAAGTGATGTAAACCAAATACATTGCTCTGCAAACTCTTGGCTCTCAATACACATTTTACTGATAAATTCGCGCTCACCGCCTTCACACCATAGCTCGTTTTGGCGGCCACCAAAATTAAGTACTTTTTGTGGTGCTTTGTTTAGGTTTTTCCATTTACGCTCAGTACCCGCTTTGGCCTGTTGCTCACTGGCATGAAACGGCGGGTTGCATAAAGTTAGGTGGAAGACATCTTTATTCGATATCACGCCCTTAAACATTTTATCGGCGTTGTTTTGCTGCTTAACATTAATTTTCAGGCGGTTAAATTGCACAATTTGTTTAGCAATTTTAACAGACAAGGCATCAATATCTGAGCCTGTGAAGTGCCAGCCATATTCGTGATTACCAGTAAGCGGGTAAATCACATTTGCACCCGTGCCTACATCAAGTACTTTTACTTGCTTACCCGTAGGAATATGACCTTGGTTATCGCTTGCTAATAAGTCGGCTAAGTGATGAATGTAATCCACTCTGCCAGGGACCGGTGGGCAAAGGTAGTTGTCGGGTAAATCCCAAAAATCGATTTTATAATGGCTTTTTAATAACGCTTGGTTGAGGGTTTTAACCGCTAATGAATTGCTGAAATCAATGGTATCAGTGCCCGTTGGCGTTTGCGTTATATAAGGTGTTAGGGCAGGAGTATCTTTGCATAGCAAAGTAAAGTCGTAGCCATTTAAGTGGCGATTTCGCGGATGCATTAAGGAAAACCTATCTGTTAGCAATATCAAAGGTTGATTGTACCAAATAAATCTTTGCTCTGAGTTAGTTTGCGGTGGATATTTTTCTGCAGAATCAGATAGATTTTAGTGTGTAAATAGCTTCGGTTTTGAAGTTATGTATTTACTAAGCAATTACACCTGATCAGGTGCTAACTAAATATTTAATTGATATTTATAACGATAAAATGGTTAGTTCAAAGAGTGTTTTGTTTTTATGGCGTAATTAGTTAAGTTCAATTTTATGCTTGCAATAAATTATTAACCGATAGTGATACTTGAGTACTTCTTAAATGATTGAAATAGAGTATTTAAAATGCCATGTATGGACGAAGAACCAAATGCTTGAATGGCATTTACTCTTTGTTTTTTCAGATGAACATCATATATTTGTTCTATATATGGTATTAGAATCTAAGGTAAATATGAATATTTCATTGGAAGAAATAGACAAATCGAATTACGAATCTGTTTGTGATCTGGATGTGGCAGACTCTCAAGAAGAGTATGTTGCTTGTAATATGTGGTCATTAGTTGAGTCATTTTATAATACAGGTTATACGTGCAGGGCTATTTATAGCGACAATCTACCCGTCGGCTTTTTGATGTGGGTTCAAGAATCTCCTTACAAAATTTCAATTTGGCGGTTTATGGTTGATAAGAGCTATCAGAACAAAGGGATTGGTAGGGAAGCATTAACGCAAGCAATAGATGCTATTAAACAGAGTCCCACTGTTAAAGAAATCGAAATATGTTATGACCCAAAAAACCCTGTAGCTAAAGAATTCTATTCAAGTTTTGGTTTTCAAGAGGTTGGCTTGGACGAAGAAGATGATGATATGTTAGCTATTATTAGAC